>JBKHWY010000172.1:0-8673 GCA_046566285.1 Gammaproteobacteria bacterium
CAGGTTGCCGACGTTCAGGACTTTTTCCAACAGAATGATTTGCATAGTTTTTCTCCAGGTATCTGCGTGGGCGATTAAGCGTGGTGCAGATCGGTGTAAGGCAGCAGCGCGAGGTAGCGGGCGCGCTTGATGGCGGTATCGACCTGGCGCTGGTAGTGCGCCTTGGTACCGGTCAGGCGTGCTGGCATGATCTTGCCGTTTTCCTGGACGAAGTCCTTCAGGGTGTCCACGTCTTTGTAGTCAACCTGCTCAACACCTGCTGCGGTGAAGCGGCAGAATTTCTTACGCTTGAACAGTGGGTTCTGCTGTTTGCGCTTCTCTTTCAGCTTGAGCTTGTTCTTGTCGAATTTTTTACCGAATGCCATGTGAGGCTCCTGTATCTAAAAATGTCCGCGCTGTTTCAAGCGGCGGCACTGAAATCAATGATGTGAAAAACCAGGCTTTTGCTGTTGCGGCTTTTCCTGGCCAAGAATCCCGTGAACAGATGTGCGGCGCCGAGTTCGGCCTGGGCAAAGCGGCCTGAAATCTCGCCCGCGGCAACCGCGGTGATTTCAAATTCCACTTGCCGGTTCACCCCTGCCTCGACCTGCTGCGACTGGTGCTGCAGGGTGGCGCTCACGATGGGAACGCCGGCCGGGGTGTAGCGCAATACTTCGCGCTCGCCTATCTGTGCTACAAACTGAAGCTGGTTCACCGTTACTTCGGCAAAGCCGCGTCAGGGTTGGGATCGATCGGCCGAAGAATTAAGCGGCAGCGGCAGGAGCGGCGGCTTGGGCCGGCGCTTCGTTGCGGTGGCTCTTGGCTGCGTCTTCACGTTGTACCGACTTCATCATCGGCGACGGCGCGGTTTCAGCCTTCTTCATCTTAACGGTGAGGTGACGCAGCACGGCATCATTGAATTTGAATGCGGTTTCGAGTTCCACCAGGGTCTCGTTGTCGCACTCGATGTTCAGGCAGATGTAGTGTGCTTTTGGCAGCTTCTGGATCGGGTAAGCCATCTGACGGCGGCCCCAGTCTTCGACGCGATGCACGTTACCGCCGCGCGAAGTCACGCTGGCCTTGTAACGTTCGATCATCGCCGGAACCTGCTCGCTTTGGTCCGGGTGGACGATAAAAACGATTTCATAATGACGCATGTAACACTCCTTATGGACGTTAAACAAATGCCCACCTCGGCGTCAAGACGAGTGTGGGAAGGGAAAGCCTTCGATTATAGCGTGGAAGTGGCGCGGCCGGCAATCCCCTCTGTTCAGTTGCCGAGGTCCGACGCCCGCAGGCATAAAAACGGCACGGATTCGCATTTTCCCCTTGCGCTGCGCGAAATACTGTACAAAAATACAGTCTAACCTGACCACTGCCCTATCCACCCCATGATCAAGCTCACACCACGGCAAGAACAGATTCTCAACCTGATCAAGGATGCGATCGACAACACCGGCTTTCCCCCGACCCGCGCCGAAATCGCGCAGGAGCTCGGCTTCAAGTCCGCCAACGCCGCCGAAGAACACCTGCAGGCGCTGGCGCGCAAGGGCGCCATTGAAATTTCGCCGGGCACCTCGCGCGGCATCCGCCTGGTCGGCGCCACCGTCGAAGCGGTGCCGATGCCGCCCCCAAGCCGCATGATGTCGCTGCCGCTGGTGGGCCGCGTGGCCGCCGGCTCGCCCATCCTGGCGCAGGAACATGTGGAAGCGACCTACAGCGTGGACCCGTCCATGTTCGCCGCCAAGCCGGACTTCCTGCTGAAGGTAAAAGGCTGGTCGATGCGCGACGCCGGCATCATGGATGGCGACCTGCTGGCCGTGAAGAAGGTCGATTCAGCCAAGAACGGCCAGATCGTGGTGGCCCGCATCGGCGACGACGTGACGGTCAAGCGCTACCGCAAGACAGGTTCGACCATTGAACTGCTGCCGGAAAACCCTGACTTCAAGGTCATCAAGGTCGATCCGAACGTGGATGAATTTGCGCTGGAAGGGCTGGCGGTGGGGCTGATGCGCAGCTGGCATTGAGGTAGCCGCTCACGCTTGCCGTACGAGGGTTTAACAAAACCCATGACGCTGCCCCGTTCGCATATACCGACACACTCAAAACCGTCATCCTGGCGAAGGCCAGGATCCATAGCGCGTTCCCTCAGTGGCATTGTTCCACTCTGAGCAGGCGTGCTATGGATTCTGGCCTTCGCCAGAATGACGGATCTTGGAGCAAAGGGGAACGCGAACAAGGTGGCAGCGCGGGCTTGCGGCACCTCGCACTCAACAGCGACGCTCACTCCCCCTTCGCCTTGTTCTCCTTGACAATGCGGTTGTGCTCCGCCACATACGCATCGGTGGCGTCGCGCCACACGGTGTAGTCCGACACCACCAGCTTGGCCGCCACCTTGGCGTCTTCCGCCAGGCCCGCATGCACGCCGGCCAGGTAACTCGTGGCCTTCTCCATTTCCTCTTTCGTCATCACCGCAGCCACTTCCTTCGGAATGCGGGCCGTCAAGGGTGAGGCCGCATTCAGGTCCTTGATGGCGGCGTTGTAGCAGTCCTCCCAAGCCATCATGCGCTTGGTGATCACTTCGATCTCATCGTTCTGCTTGGACAGCGCCGGAAAACGCGGCGCCGTGCAGCGGCTCTGCGCGCGGCGGAATTCCTCTCCGTCATACTTCGACATCCAGTATTCGATGTCGGCGCGCCGGCTCTCGCGCTCAGGGTTCGGCTGCTGCTCGGCAGCCTTGCCGCGCTCGCGCTCGGGCGCCGCCGCCGCCTTGGGATGGCCCTTGGCGGCCTTGACGGGTTCGGCTTGGACGACGGTGCACAGCACCAGGCTCAGGCAAAAGAGAATGGTCTTCATGGCGTCGACGTAAAGTTCAAGCGTTCAGTGCGTTGCTGAAATCGGCCAGCAGGTCGGCTTCGTCCTCGATGCCCACCGACACCCGGATCAGCGACTCGGCAATGCCCATGCTGGCGCGGCGCTCCGGGCCCATCTCGTAGAAGATGGTGTGCGCCACCGGGATGATCAGCGTGCGCGTGTCGCCCAGGTTGCTGGCCGGGACGGCCACGGTCAGGCGGTTGAGGAAGTCGAAGCAGTCGATGCCGTCCTTGAGTTCAAAGCTGAACAGTGAGCCATAGGCGCGGAACAGTTCCGAGGCGATGGCGTGCTGCGGGTGCGACGGCAGGCCGGGATAATGCACGGCGGCCACGCGCGGATCGGCCTCCAGCATGCGCGCCAGCGCCAGCGCGTTCGAGGACGTGCGCTCCATGCGCAGCGCCAGCGTTTCGGCGCCCACGGCGATCTTGTGGGCCGCTTCCGGCGCCAGCGAGGCGCCGAAGTCGCGCATGCCCTTGGCGCGCAGTTGGGCCAGGCCCCACTGGGCCGGCGCATTGCGCTTGTAGCTCTCGGCGATGTGCGGGTACGCCGTCCAGTCGTACACGCCGGTGTCGGTGATGCTGCCGCCCAGCGCATTGCCGTGCCCGCAGATCGACTTGGTCAGTGCATTGATGACCAGGCCCGCGCCCACCGCTTTCGGACGGAACAGATAGGGCGAGGTCATGGTGTTGTCGACCACGTACAGGATGCCGCGCGCCTTGCACAGCGCGCCGATACGGGCCAGGTCGGCCACCTGCGTGCGCGGGTTGGCGATGGTTTCGACAAACACGATGCGGGTGTTGGGCTTCAACGCCGCTTCGACCTGATCCGCATCGGTGGCATCGACGAAGCTGACCTCCACGCCCTGCCCAATCGCCGTATTCCACAGGCTGTTGGTGTTCCCGAACAGGAAGCTGGACGACACCACATGGTCGCCAGCTTTGAGCAGCGCCTGGAACACGCCGCCGATGGCGCCCATGCCGGTGGCAAAGCACAGCGAGCCGATGCCGTCTTCCATCTTGCTGACCTTGTCCTCGAGCGCCGAGACGGTCGGGTTACCCTGGCGGCCGTAGCGAAAGCCCGGCTCCCTGCCCTGGAACACGGCCGCCAGCTGGCGCGCATCGGTGTAGCCGAAGGCCACCGAGTTGTGGACCGGCTTGTGCAGCGAGCCGTGCTCGATGCCCTTGCGGCGGTCGTTGTGCAGGATGGTCGTGGTGAAGCCGTACTTGGAATGGTCGCTCATGCAGCTTAGCTTTCAGTTGGTGGGCTGTCGGTTGGATCACTGCTCCGAGGTGGCCAGGTTGAGGTTCAGCTGCGTGCGGGCAGCGTCTTCCACCGGCTTCGCCTTGGGATTGTGGCGTGCCAGTTCCAGGCGGTCGAGGTAATCCGGCGTCACATCGCCCGTCACGTAGATGCCGTCGAAGCAGGAGGCTTCGAAGTTCTGCAGCGCGGGGTTGACGTCGCTGATCGAGCGCTTGAGCGCATCGACGTCCTGGTACACCAGGGCGTCGGCGGTGATCTCGCGGCAGATTTCCTCGGTCGTGCGGCCGTAGGCGATCAGTTCGTCGCGGGTCGGCATGTCGATGCCGTACACGTTGGGGAACAGCACCGGCGGCGCGGCGGAGGCGAAGAACACATTGCGCGCGCCGGCTTCGCGGGCCATCTGCACGATTTCGCCACTGGTGGTGCCGCGCACGATGGAGTCGTCCACCAGCAGCACGTTCTTGCCCTTGAATTCGGTGGCGATCGCGTTCAGTTTCTGGCGCACGGACTTCTTGCGGATCGCCTGGCCCGGCATCAGGAAGGTGCGGCCGATGTAGCGGTTCTTGATGAAGCCTTCGCGGTATTCCACGCCGAGTTTGAGGGCCAGCTGGATGGCGGCGGGACGCGAGGAATCGGGGATCGGCATCACCACGTCGATTTCGCCCGTGCGGAACTGCGCGCGCACCTTGTCGGCCAGGTACTCGCCCATGCGCAGGCGGGTGGCGTACACCGACGCGCCGTCGAGGATCGAGTCCGGACGGGCCAGGTACACGTATTCGAACGCGCAGGGGTTCAGGGACGGATTGTCGGCGCACTGGCGCTGGTGCAGCACGCCATCGTTGTCGATGAAGATGGCTTCGCCGGGCGCCACGTCGCGCACGAAGCGGAAGCCCATGCCTTCCAGGGCCACCGACTCGCTGGCGACCAGGTATTCGGTGCCCTTGTCGGTCTCGTTGATGCCGTAGCACAGCGGACGGATGCCGAACGGGTCGCGGAAGGCCAGCATGCCATGGCCGGCGATCTGCGCCACCACGGCGTAGGCGCCGCGGGCACGGCGATGCACGGCGGCCACGGCCTTGAACAGCGACTCCGGATCGATGTTAAAGCCCGTGGTGGCTTCGTGGATCTCGTGCGCCAGCACGTTGAGCAGCACTTCCGAATCGGAATCGGTGTTGATGTGGCGGCGGTCGTTCTGGAACAGGTCCTGCTTGAGCTCGGCCTGGTTGGTCAGGTTGCCGTTGTGCGCCAGCGTGATGCCGAACGGCGCGTTGACGTAGAACGGCTGCGCTTCTTCCTCGCTCGAGGACCCGGCGGTCGGATAGCGGCAGTGGCCGATGCCCGAATTACCCTGCAGCGAACGCATGTTGCGTGTGCGGAAGACGTCACGCACCAGGCCGTTGGCCTTGTGCATGGAGAACATGCTGCTGTGATTGGTTGCAATGCCCGCGGCGTCCTGGCCACGGTGCTGCAACAGCAGCAATGCATCATACAAAAGCTGGTTGACGGGATGCTGCGAGACGACGCCGACGATGCCACACATGGTGCGCTCCTAAAAACTGCTACTGCTGATTTAAAAATGATTTACCAGCTTGAAAACAAGCTTCAATACAAAACTTCAAAACTGAACATGCCGCGCCAGCGCGGCAGGTAAAAAGGGTTTGACGGTGCGCGCCCCCGTCTCGCACATGGGGCTGAGCAGGGCCTCTTTCCAGGCCGGCTGGCGGGGCAGATCGGTCATCCCGGCCAGGATCACGCCAGCCAGCACGAGGATCAATCCGCGCGCCAGGCCGAATACGCCGCCCAGCCCGCGGTCCGCCAGGCTCAGGCCGCTGGCCTTGACGAGCGCGCCGATCGCCATCGACAGCAGCCCCATCAGCAAGCGCGCCACGATGAAAATCGCGATGAAGGCTACCATCAGGCGCACCACTTCGCCGGGAATGACGCCAGGGAGCATGGGGGCCAGCTTGGCGCCATAGGCATTGGCCAGGACAAATGCCACGATCCAGCTCAGCAGGGAGAGAATCTCGTTCACCAGCCCTCGCAGCATGCTGATCAGCACCGAGGCGATCAGGACGAACAGTACCAAATAATCGAAAACCGTCACGCGCGCCCGCCGTCAGCTCGCCACCATGATGCCGGACAGACCCATCTTGCTGAGCTTGGCCCGGACCTTCTCGGCCTCTTCTTTCGGGAAGGGGCCGATCTGGATGCGGATGCGTTCGCCCGACGGCGTGGACGCCTTGCGCGTGAAGGAGGCAATGCCCGCTTCGCGCAGGCGGCCCTGCAATTCATCGACCTTGTCCTGGCTGGCCAGTGCGGCGACCTGCACGACGTACTTCTGCGCGGGCGCTTCCGCCGGTTTGTCCTGTTTGCCTTCCAAAATCGCCAGGGCGCGCGCTTCGCTGGACTCCTTGGTGTCCTTGGCCTTGGGCTTTTCCTCTTTCGCCTTCGGCTTGTCTTCCTTGGGCTTGGGTTCCGGCTTCGGCTCGGGCTTATGCTCGGCCACCTTCACCTCAGGCTTGCGCTCGGGCTTGGGTTCGGGCTTTGCCGCTGGCTTGGGTTCGGGCTTGGATTCGGGCTTGGGTTCGGGCTTGACTTCGGGCTTGTGCTCGGCCACCTTGGGCGTGGCGGCCGGCGCGGGCGCGGCCTCGACGATCTCCTCCTTCGCATCCAGCGCATCGGCAGCCGCGACGGCGCGCGGCATCGGCTGCGCCGGCGCCTTTTCCTTGTTCGGAATCTGGATATCGATGTCGGTAGCCAGCGGCTTGGGTTCGGAGTCGAGGATCATCGGCAGCCCCACCGCGACACCCAGCGCCAGGGCGACGGCGCCGACAAGGCGGCGGCGGGCGCGCTTTTTTTCCGGCAAAACGGGATCGGACGACGCATCCTTGGACCCACGCGAACGGCGCGCGGCGCCCTCGCCCGCCGACGATGCACGCTTGGAACGGGCCAGCGCGGTATCGTCGTCACGGGCAACGTAGCTACCGTCGTCGTCGATGTTTTCTTGCTTGTTTTTACTTGATGAGAACAAGCCCATGCGTTTTTTCGTTACGCGCTGTCATCGTTAAGTGTGGCCCGCCCTGCCGGAACGGCAGGCGGTACACACTGAACGAGGACAGCGACATTCGTTAATGTAGAAACTGAGGAACTGCTGCCTTGCGGGCCGCCATCACACCTGCGACGGTGTAGAAGGAGCCAAAGACCACAATTCTATCATTCTCGCCGGCTCTACTCATTGCATTTACAAACGCCTCGGCCGGGCTGGCAAAGGCTTTCACACTGCGTTCACCCGGCGCGCTGCTGCCCACGGGCAGCGCTTCCAGGCGGGCGCACAGGTCGCCGCTGTCGGCCGAGCGCGGCGATGGCAGGTCGGCCACGCACCAGTGGTCGACAATGCCGGCCAGCGGCGCGATGACGCCGCCGATGTCCTTGTCTTCCATGATGCCGAACACGGCGTAGGTGTAGCGATGGAAGCCCATATTGCCCAGGTTCTGGCCCAGGGCGGCGGCGGCGTGCGGATTGTGCGCCACGTCCAGCACCACGGTCGGGCGCCCCGGCAGCACCTGGAAGCGCCCCGGCAGCTCGACCGTCACAAGGCCGGTGCGCACCTCCTGCGCGCCCACTGGCAATTGCAGCTTGAGCACTTCCAGCGCGGCCAGCGCGGCCGAGGCGTTCAGCAACTGGTTGGCGCCGCGCAGGCTCGGGTACGCCAGCGCATTGCGGCGCATCGAGCGCCCGCCATAGTTCCACTGCTGCTTGTCGCCCGCGTAATTGAAGTCGCGCCCGATCAGCCACAGGTCCGCGCCGATCTGTTCGGCGTGCCGCACGAGCGAGGCGGGCGGAACGGGATCGCTGCAGATCGCGGCCTTGCCCGGGCGGAAAATCCCGGCTTTCTCGAAGCCGATTTCCTCGCGGGTGCCGCCCAGGTAGTCGGTGTGGTCGATGTCCACGGAGGTGACGATCGACACGTCGGCATCGACCACGTTGACGGCGTCCAGGCGGCCGCCCAGGCCCACTTCCAGGATGACCACGTCGAGCCCGCTGCCGGCGAGCAGGTGCATGATGGCCAGCGTGGTGAATTCGAAATAAGTCAGGTCGGTCACGCCGCGCTTGGCTTCCACGGCATTGAAGCTGGCGATCAGGGCCTCGTCGCTGGCCAGGTGTCCATTGATGCGGGCGCGCTCGTTAAAGTCGAGAAAGTGCGGCTTGATGTACAGGCCGACGCGGTAGCCGGCGTGCAGCAGCATCGATTCGAGCATGGCGCAGGTCGAGCCCTTGCCGTTGGTGCCGGCCACCATGATGACCGGGCAGGCGAACGCCAGCCCCATGCGCTCCTTCACCTGGCGCACGCGGTCCAGCCCCATGTTGATGTGAACTTCGGCGTGGCGGGATTCCAGCAGGGCGAGCCAGGCTGGGAGGGTGGTGGGGAGTGGGGTCATGCTGTCAAATGTCGTTAAAGAGTCGAAACCGAAGTCGCACCATTGTACGATTCAACGACGCAGTTAACGTCATTCCCGCGCAGGCGGGAATCCATACCGCGTTCCATCAGTGAAGGCGTTC
>JBKHWY010000173.1:0-8660 GCA_046566285.1 Gammaproteobacteria bacterium
CGGTCGGCGAGCTCGGGCCACGCGGGGCGCGAAAAGCGCACCTGCGGCGCCGCGCCCCGGTTCTGGGACAGGTAGATGCGCGCCACCGGTTGCTGGCTGCGGTTCTCCAGCTGGTACACGCCCTGCACATGCATGCTGCGCTGTTCCGGCTGCAGGTCCACCAGCAGCGACACGTCGACGATGCGCGGCTGAGGCGCGTTGGCGAAGCGCTTGTAGCGCAGTTCGTACTGGGCCTGCTGCTCGTCGCGCTTCGAGGCGGTCTGGTAGTCGTCGGCGATGTGCAGGTTATAGTACAGGAGCGAGCCGACGCCGGTGAACAGGGCCAGCCCGGCGCCGAAGGCGGCCAGCAGCGGCTTGGACAGGCCGCGCCGCGCCAGCTGCAGGCGGCTGGCGAATTCGGCGTTGTAGCCGCGTGGCCAGAACGCGATCGACACCGCCACCATCATGATGGCCGGCCCCAGCCAGTACAGCTCGAACCAGCGCTCGCGCGCGAGGAAGTGGCCGAAGCCGTTCATCTGCGAATACACGAAGCTGGGGAAGGTCCCGTACAGCAGCATCGGATGGTCCAGCCCCAGCGAACTGAAGGTGATGGTGGCCAGGTAGTACAGGATCATCGCGAAGTACGCCAGGTACTTCTGGTTGATCAGCACCTGCAGCGCGAACGCCAGCACGGCGATGAAGATGTAGTGCGGCAGTTCGATCAGGAACAGGGTGCGCAGGTACAGGCCGGGTTCGAGCGCGAAGTAGCCGTGGAACAGCTGGATCAGCATCCCGCATGCCATGGCAATGGCCAGCATCAGCACCTGCAGGCCGATCAGCGCCGCCAGCTTGGCCAGCATCGGCAGCCAGCTGGGCAGGGGCATGGCGTCGAGCATCTGGGAGATGCGCGCCTCGCGCTCGCGCCAGATCAGTTCCCCCGCGTAGAAGGTGGTGATGATCAGCATGAACAGCGAAAAGGTCCCGACGATCAGTTCAACCACCTTGTAGGTGACGGGATAGGTGGTGGTGCCGAACAGCGAGCCCATGTCGAGCGAGCCGGCCACGATGGTCAGCACCCCCGCCAGCGCGATGACGACGAAGTAGACGTTCTTGACCGATTCGCGGAAGTTCAGCCAGGCCGAGCCGGCCCAGATGGCGAGCAGGCTGCGGCGGGCGAAGTCGGGGCGCTCGCTGCCGGCCGGCGTGGACGGGGTGGATGCGTCGGCGCCTGCGGTGTCGTGCATGCTGCGCACGGCGCGCTGGTCCAGGCCGGTGGCGAAGTGAAAGCGCCAGTAACCCAGCAGCAGGACCGCCAGCCCGAAGCCGCTCCAGATCAGGCGGTTGAGCAAAAAGACGCCCTCGAACGGGATCAGGCGGCTGTTACGCTCGGCGATGGTCCAGTATTCCGTCATGCGGATCAGGGCCGTGGTGCCGAACGGGTCGATCAGCGCAGCCAGGGTCTTGTAGTCGAGGTCGCGCGCCAGCGAGGGCGCGACGATATACCCGATCATCATCACCACGCTGGAGACGTACACCGGCAGCATGCGGCGGGTGAGCGCGGCCAGCACGAAGAACAGCGCGCCGAAGATGAACACGTTGGGCAGGGTGATGGACAGCCACGGCCACACATAGCGCCACAACCCGCCCGGCCCCAGGCGCTCGGCCTCGATCCCGGGCAGGAGGCTGCCCAGCCAGGCGCCCAGCGCGATACTGGAAAACACGATGCCCAGGGTGGCGGCGGCGCCGAGGAAGCGCCCGAACACGTAATCGTGCTTCTTGATCGGGGCGCTGAAGAAGAACGGGTGCATGTCGTGCTCGAAGTCCTGCTGGACCGAGCGGCCCATCATGGCCGCCATGACGATGACGCCAAGGCAGCCGAGGAAGGCGACGGTGAGCGCGATCGAGCGCGGCGCGTTGATGAAGACCTTGCCGCCGAAGGTGACCTGGGCATCCTTGAAGACGCCGCCGGCGGCCGCCATCCACAGCATGGCCAGCGCCAGGAACATGGCGAAGTAGACCCAGGTCGAGAGGAGTTTCAGGCGCGCGCGCGCTTCGACGCGCGCGATGGCCAGCAGGGCGGATGTGGTCAGCACGGCGTGAACGCGGGTGTCAGGAGTGTCAGCACTGGGTTGCGCGCGCGTGGCGCCCCGCGATGGTGGCGAAGTAGACGTCTTCCAGGTCGCCCTGGGCCGGCTCGAAGCCGTCGCCCGGGTCCTGGTCGGCATACACGTGGATCAGGGTGCGGCCCGTCATCAGGCGGGTGGAGATGACCGCGTGGGCCAGCTGGAAGTGCGCCAGCTCCTGCTTGGCCACGAAGCGCGACCAGATTTTCCCGCGGATGGCCTCGACCAGCTGGTGCGGCTCGCCGCACAGCAGCACGCGGCCCTTGTTGATGATGGCCATGTTGGCGCATAGGTCGGCCACGTCGGAGACGATGTGGGTCGACAGCAGCACCGTCTTGTCTTCGCCGATGTCCGACAGCAGGTTATGGAAGCGCACCCGTTCCTGCGGGTCCAGCCCGGCGGTGGGTTCGTCCACGATGATCAGGCGCGGGTCGCCCAGCAGTGCCTGGGCGATGCCGAAGCGCTGGCGCATGCCGCCGGAAAAGCCGCCCAGGCGCTGGTGGCGCACTTCGAACAGGTTGGTTTGTTGCAACAAGCCATCGACCACCTCGCGCCGGCGGCCCTTGTGCGACAGGCCCTTGAGCACGGCGAAATGGTCGAGCAGCTCGTAGGCCGTCACTTTCGGGTACACGCCGAAATCCTGGGGCAGGTAGCCGAGCTGGCGGCGGATCTCGTCCTTTTCGTCGAGCACGTCGTAGTCGCCGAAGAACACCGCGCCGGCGTCGCATTCCTGCAGGGTGGCCAGGATACGCATCAGGGTCGACTTGCCGGCGCCATTCGGGCCCAGCAAGCCGAACATCCCCGTGGGGATGGTGAGCGTGACGTTGTCCAGGGCGACTACGCCGTTGGCGTAGGTCTTGGACAAGTTACGGATGCGTAATTCCATTTAACAAAGCTCCAGGTGCGCGAACGCCAGCGATCGGCCGGGCGCGCTTTTTGGTGAGAATTGCATTGTATTAAATTTACGCGCCTTACGGCGGCGGATTGCGATGCTCCGCTGTTTCGGGGGAGCAGATTGCAGGATTCGGGGAATGGGAGGGGGCGCTGTGGCGCTCGGTACGTTCCCCATGGGTCTGCGCCGGCTAGCGTGGGTTGAACGCTACACGACAAGCTCTTGTATTTTTCGTTAGCTTTAAAACCGTCGTTCTGGCGGAGACCAGAACCTATAACGCGCTCAGCACGAGGTACGGTTCCACTCTGAGTATGCCCGGTTGCTCAGAGCAGAACGCTGCCACCTAGCCCCCGTGCTTTCCCGGCGCGGCCTTGCGCGCATAGAACGCGGCGACGTCGTCGATTTCCTTGTCCGTCATCGGCCGGGCCACGTTGCGCATCTGGAGCAAACCGTCGTTGTGCCGCTGGCCGCTGCGAAACGCCACCAGCTGCTGCACCAGGTAGGGCTTGGGCATGCCTTCCAGCCAGGGCGCGCCGATTTTCTGGTCCACGCCGCCGTGGCACGAAATGCACGGCGCGATGTTGCGCATCGGGTCGCCCACCCGCACCAGCGCCGGCAGCGTCTCGTCGTAGGTGGTGGGCGCCGTGCGCGCCTTCGGCAGGCTGGCGTAGTACGCGGCCAGGTCGGCGATGTCCTGTTCCGACAGGTTTTTCGCCAGCCCCACCATCAGCGGATGCTGGCGCTTGTCGCTGCGGTAGTCGAGCATCTGCTTGATGATCACCTCCGGGTACTGGCCGGCCAGGTTGGGCGCGTCCGAGCGGCTCATGCCCTGCGCGCCGTGGCACATGGTGCAGTTCAGCGCCAGGGTGGCGCCCCGTCCGACCGCCGTGGACGAGCCGGGCGCGGCCAGCTTCGGCACCAGCACGACGTTGGTCGCCACCACCTCGGCGCGCGCTGGGGTGGACTCCGGGCCCCAGCGGTCGGGCAGGCCGGCGGCGCGGCAGATGCTGGCCCATAGGCCCTGGGCGGCGAAGTCCGGCTGGGCGGAAGGCAGCCAGCCGAACCCGATCAGGAAGGACAGGACGGTCAGCGCCAGCAGGGCCAGGCTGCTGATCTTGACCCAGGGGTTGGACCATCCGAATGTGCCGTGTTCGCGCATTTAGCGTCCTCCGATGGGTATCACGGGAACGGACGCGTTGGGCGTGGCCGCCAGCTGGGCGATCGGAAAGCCGTAGTTGACGACGGTGAGCGCGATCATCATGCCGACCCACAGCCCCAGGCTATTGAGCGCAATCGGCGTGCGCGCCTGCACGTGCACGGCCTGGCTGAAGGTGAACGGCGCCACCGGGGCCGACTGCCGGCGCCCGCGCGCGAGAATCCAGATGAAGATGGCGGCGGAGACCACCAGCAGCAGGCCGCCGAAGGTGGAGGCGATCACGGTCCAGGCTTGCGGGTGCAGATCCGGATGGGTGTAGTCGTAGTAGGCCATGCGGCGCGGCGCGCCCAGCAGGCCCACCAGGTGCCACGGCATGGTAAGGATCATCATGCCGACAAACCACAGCCACAGCTGCACGCGCTGCAGGCGCGCCGGCCGGGCCGCGCAGCCGGTCAGCTGCGGCCACAGCTCGTATGCCACCATGAAGTACATGATGACGATGGCGCCGGCGAAGATCAGGTGGAAGTGGCCCGTCACCCACTGGGTGTTATGGATGGTTTCGTTGAGCTGGTAGCTCATGTTGATGAGGCCCCCGGCGCCGCCGAAGCCCAGCATGATGAAGGCAAACGTCACGGCCAGCATCATCGGATTGTCCCAGGGCAGGGCGCGTACCCAGCCGAACAGGCCTTTGCCGCCGCGCAGGCGGCCGGCGATTTCCACCGAGGCGACGATGGTGAACACGGTCAGCAGCGTGGGAATCGACACCATCGCCGTCATGGCCGCGTGCACGAACTTGAAGCCCACGCCCACCTGCGGATCGGCGAACAGGTGATGAATCCCGATGGGCATGGAGAACACCAGGAACAGGGCGAATGCGACGCGGCCCATGGTGTCGCTGTAGAGGCGTCCGCCGATGGCGCGCGGCACCAGCGTGTAGAAGGCGATATAGGCCGGCATCAGCCAGAAGTACACGATGGCGTGCAGGGTCCAGGAGAACAGCACCCGGGCCAGGCCGGCGTTGATGGTATCCGTCAGGCCGAGCGAGGCCGGCAGCACCAGGATGAGCAATTCGGCGGCCGCGCCGACCGAAGTCCAGGCCCACAGGTAAGCGCCCGCCACGTTGCCGAACATCGCCAGCGGGACGGTGGCGCCGGGGTTGTCCTTCTTCCAGGCGCGCAGGTTGATCGACATGAGCGCCACCCAGATCCATGAGCCCACCACCACCAGCACCACCCCGATGTAGTAGAGCGGGCTGGCCAGCATGGGCGGATAGAAGGTGTACAGCACCGAGGCCTTGCCGATCCCCATGGTGACGGCGGCCAGCAGAGTGCCGGCGATGACGAGCCAGAATCCCGCCCAGGCCCAGCGCATGCCGATCAGGGCACGCTTCAAGGTCAGTTCCGTGATGGCGTAGCCGAAGCCCATGGCCACCAGTGTCGGCAGCACGTAAGCCATCACCGTGCCGTGCGCGGTGACGGAGCGGTAGTAGTGCTCGGGATTGTTGATCCAGGCATGCAGGGGACTGCGCATGTACATCTGCCATTCGCCCAGCAGGATGGCGGCAAAGAAGGCGATGAAGGCCACCCAGAAGTGGGCCAGCACGAGTCGGTTAGCGCGCAACACAGCTGATCCTTTCTCCCGACGCGGCGGCACGCCGGGCGCGGGCGAGGAATTCGTTGGCGTCGATCACCTGCACGCGCGACCACATCGCTTCGTGGCCGGTGCCGCAGTATTCATGGCAGGGCATCAGCTGCTCGCCGGGCTTCCTGAAGGTGGTGGTGAAGGTGGACACGAAGCCGGGAATGAGCATGGTGTTGGCATTGGTGCGCCCCACCACGAAGCCGTGGATGGCATCGGTGCTGGTGCCCCGGAAGGTGACGGGCACGCCGGCCGGCACCACCAGGCATTGCGGCACGAAGGAATACTGCTGCGCGACCAGGCGCACGATCGCCTTTCCGTTGGCATCCACCGTGGAGCCCAGGTTGCTCTCGACGAATTCGCCCTGCAGGTGCACCGTCCTGACGTCGACGGTCTCCACCCGCGAGGGCGGCATCGAGGCCCAGTGAATGCCGGTGAAGACCATCATCGCCACGATGGAGGCGATGATCAAGAGGACAATGATGGCCCAGCGGCGCTCGGCCCGCACGGCCACCTGTTCGGCGTGGTGATGGCCGTCGCCCGGCAGGGGAGCGGGCCCGGTGGAGGACTCGGTCGTCATTGCACGGCGCCTCGCGGAAGGTAGACGAACACATAGAAGAGGAAGAAGATCGCCACCACGATGGCGGTGGCCACGCCCGCCACGGCGAAGGCGCCGCCCGGCCCCTGGCGGACGATCTCGTCGATGCGCCGGTCCTCGTCGCCTGGCGGGTTCTCTGGCTGCGGTGCGGGGTCGTGCATGGCCTCTCCTTGTCGGCTTATTCAGGCAGCAGTTTGCGCAATTCGTTCACCTGCCCGGGCGCCACCGGCGCGCCGTTGTTGCCCCAGGCGACCCGCACATAGGTCACCACGGCCGCCACCTCCGCGTCGTTCAGGATGTGCGAGAACGGCGGCATGCCGTAGGGACGCGGATTCTTGCGGGTGCCCGGCGCATAGCCGCCGTTGAGCACCATGCGGATCGAGTTCACGGGCGAGGCCATGGTGATCGACTGGTTGTCCGCCAGCGGCGGATAGGCCACCGGCTGGCCACGGCCCTCGTCGCCATGGCACATGGCGCACTGGGCGCTGTAGACGCGCCGGCCGGTTTCCATCACCTCCGGCGCCACCAGGCGCGCCTGGCTGGTGGGCGGCGCTTCGGTATCCTTCTGCGGCAGCGACTTCAGGTACACCGCCATCGCGCGCGCATCCTCGTCGGTCAGGTACTGCAGGCTGTTGTAGACCACCTCGGCCATCGGCCCGTACACGGTGCTGTGCTTGGAGACGCCCACCTGCATCAGGTCGGCGATCTGCTGGATATCCCAATTGCCCAGGCCTGCCTCGCGGTTGGAGGTCAGCGAGGGCGCATACCAGTTCTGGTTGGGGATCATGCCGCCCTCGAAAGCCTTCGATTCCTTCGAGCCGCCCAGCGCATTGATGGCGGTGTGGCACATGGCGCAATGGCCCAGGCCCTGCACCAGGTAGGCGCCGCGGTTCCATTCGGCCGACTGCTTGGCGTCCGGGACGTACTCGCCCTCCTTGAAGTACAGCGAACGCCAGCCGATCAGGAGGTCCCGGTTATTGAACGGGAACTTCAATTCATGCGGGCGGTTCTTTTGTTTCACCGGCGGCACCGACATCAGGTACGCGTACATGGCGTCCGAATCTGCGCGCGTGACCTTGGTGTAGCTGGCAAACGGCATGGCCGGATACAGCAGGGTGCCGTCGCGCGAGACGCCCGTGTGCAGCATGCGATAGAACTCGTCGGCGGTCCACTGGCCGATGCCGGTCTCGTCGTCCGGCGTGATGTTCGGCACGTACAGGGCGCCGAAGGGCGTGGGCATGGCGCGCCCGCCGGCAAATTCGGGCCCGTTGGGCGCCGTGTGGCAGGCCACGCAGTCGCCGGCGCGAGCCAGGTATTCGCCGCGGGTGATGGTCACCGTCTCGCGCGAAAGTTGCGCCTGCCCGTTGGCCGGGCGCGGCAGGGTACCGGGGCGGAGCATGTACAGCACCGCCGCGCCCACGGCCAGCAGGAACAGGACAAACAGGATGATGCGCAGCCCCTTTTGCATGGCGTCTCCCCGCTAGCGCTGGCTGCCACATGCGAACGGCATGCGCACCAGGTTGGAGGGCTCCGGCGCAGCGTCGGCCGGCGTGGTTTGCAGGCCGATCCACGCAGCGACGGCGGAAATGTCGGCGTCCGACAGGCGCGCGGCGATGCGTTTCATGCAGTCCGGATCGGCCGCCTTGCGCTCGCCCACGCGCCAGCGCGTCAGCTGGCCGGCCACGTAGTTGGGTGACAGACCCGCCAGCCCGGGAATGCCGGGCTCCATGCCGGACAGGTTGCGGCCGTGGCAGGCCACGCAGGCGGGAATGCCTTTGGACGGATCGCCGGCGGAAATCAGGGCCTGGCCGCGCTGCACGAGGGCCGGGTCGGATGGCGCCTGCTGGCGCGCCGCATACGCCGGGCGCTGCTTCGAGAAATAGTCGGCCATCTCACGCAGGTATTCGCGCGGCATGTAAGCCACCAGGTAGTTCATCGGCGGATAGCTGCGCGTGCCGTTCTGGAAGGCCAGCAGCTGGTTGTACAGGTAGCCGGCTGGTTTACCGGCGATGCGCGGGAAGTAGCCATTATTGGTGCCCTGGCCCTGCTGGCCGTGACAGGTCACGCAGCCCTGCACCCGCGCTTCCATCGAATCGAGCTTCTTGAAAGCGGGCGTGGCGACCGAACTGGCCGGTTGTTGGGCGGCGGCCGTGAGCAGCAGCAGCAAGCCCGCGCATGTGATCAGGCCCGATTGCACACAGAAGCGGACGCTATTCCGATGAGCTTTCATGCGAGGCAGTATAGAACTGCCATCGCTGCGCACGATTGAAAACC
>JBKHWY010000174.1:0-8636 GCA_046566285.1 Gammaproteobacteria bacterium
GTCGGCGTCGATAGTCTCCGGCGCCACCCGGAGGGCGGCGACCAGTTTTTCGCGCACGACCGTGGCGATGCGCGCTTGCGACCATGCCTCCTGGCGTGGCTGTGGCTGTGGCGTTGGCGTTGGCGCTGGCGGCCGCACTGGCGCCTGGGCAGCGGCCGGCGCCGCCGTCTCGATCGCCAAGGGACGCGCCAACGGTCGGCGCAGCACGCCATCGCTTTCGGCCACGATGACCTGCTGGCCCAGGCCGTGCCCGGCCTCGGCGGGGAACAGCGCATGACGCCAGCCGCCCAGCGCGAGCACCTGCTTCCATTGGCCGGGCGCCAGTCCCGGGCAGCCTGGCATGCGCAGCGCGCCATCCTGGTACAGCCACCAGCCGTCCAGCAGGCCGAAGGTGAGGTGCGCGAACACGCTGTTGCAGCTCATCTCGTTCAGGACGATCAGGCCGTTTTCCTTCAGCGCGACCTTGGCATTGTCCATGGTGCGCAGCATGTCACCGGTGGCATGCAGGACGTTGGCGGCGATGATCACGTCATAGCTGCCCGCCTCGATGCCCTGCTGCTCGACCGGCTTCTCGATATCGAGCACCTGGCAGTGCAGGTAAGGCGCGATGCCCCGGTAGTGTTCTTCCGCATGCAGGAGGAACGCCCGGGACAGGTCGGTATAGGCATAGCGCTCGATGCTGCCTTCGAACCCGCGCAGACGGGCGAACACGGTGGCGCTGGTGCCGCCTGTGCCCGCGCCAATCTCGAGGATGCGCACGCGTGCGCCCGGCTGCTGGCTGACGCGTTGGCGCACATGCGCGAGCACGGCTTGCGCCACGATCTCGTTGTAGTAATCGGAGACCGGATTGTCCTTGTAGATGCCTTGCACCAGATCCAGCGAGGAGCCGGGGAACAGGATATCGGTGGCTCGGGTGGCGCCGGCGAGAATCTCAGGCAGGGCGCGCAGCGTCTTCTCGGCCAGCACCGCCTTAGCCTGCAGGCCGGGTGTGGCGTGCCATTGCGCGGCCCTGCCCTGCCACGCATGCCAGAGGCCATCCAGATCGAGGCCGGCCCCGGCCGCGCCGGCCGGCAAGCCCGCCAGCAGGCGGCGGCTCTCGTCCAGCCAGCGCTGGTATTTCGGCAGCAGGGCTGACGAAGCGCCCTCTTGCCCCAGCGAGCGCAAGTGGGCCTGCATGATGCGCAGCATGAGCGCGTCGAAGTCGGCGTCGTGGAAGTGCCGGGTCAGCGGACCCACCGGGGTCGCGGCCGCTGCGGCGCGCGCGTGCGCCTCCACCGCAGGGAGCGTGACCGGGAGGGCGGCGCCGACCGGCGCCAGCGTGGCCTGCGGCGCCATGTCATGCAGGCCGGCCGCCGACGTCACCTTCATGGCGATCATCTGGGCATGGGGCGAGGGCAGCAGCCGGTCCAGGCAATCGAGGGCCTCGGATGCTTCGATCGAGCCCATGCCGTGATCGGCCATCCAGCGCTGCAGCCCTTCCGAGGCCGCGACCACGCCGCCACCCAGATAGCCCCAATTCATGATCTTGATCGGGCAGCGCCATGCGCGTCCCAATTGCAGCGCATGGGCGTCCGCAAAGGCCGATCCGGCCGCGTAGCTGGACTGGCCGCCATTGCGCACGAACGACACGATCGACGAGAAGTACAGGACGAAGTCCAGCTGCTCGGGGCCGAACACCTGGGCCAGGCGGACACTGACATCGACCTTGGCCGCAAACGCTTCGCGAAAGCGCTCCTCGTCCATGTCCGCCAGCGGCTTGCCCAGCATGCCCGCCGCCGAATGCACGATGCCGTCGATCTTGCCGTAGCGGCGCTTGATGGTGTCGCAGGCCTCCTGCAGGGCCGCGCGGTCGGTGGCGTCGGCACTCAGGTAGAGCGGCGCCGGGCCGAGGCGGCCCAGCGCGTCGATGCGGCCCTGGATCTCGTGGTCGAGCGCGCGCCGGCCGATCCAGACGATGCGCGCCTGGTGGCGTTCGATCATGTGGCGGCTCCAGGTCTCGCCCAGCGTGCCGGCGCCGCCGATCACCACATACACGCCGCCGTGGCGGTACAGGCCATGGGCGCGCTCGCCCTCCTCGGCCAGGGCAAAGCCTGTCCGGTACCAGACCTGGTCGCGCCAGGCCAAGGTCTGGCCGGGGCGCGCGGACGGTGCGCGTTCGACCAGGTCGGCCAGGTCCGTGGCGGCGTTCGCATCGATGTCGAGCAGGTCGATCGACCAGAGCGGGTATTCGCGCGCCAGCGCGCCGGCCAGGCCATGCACGCCGGCGTGCACGGGACAGGTCTCATGCGAGCCAGGCACCGCCTGGGTGGCGATGGTGACGACGCTCAAGCGCAAGGGCGCGCTGCCGTAGCCGCTGGCCGCCAGCGCCTTCACCTGGCGGAACAGGGCCAGTACCCCGGCCTGCTGCGCATCGATGAGCGCCTCGTCGGCGCCGTCGAGCGCACGGACCTCGGGCGCCAGCCACACCAGGTGGCGCATTGGAGCCGCATGGGGGTCGATCGCGTCGATGAAGCGAGCATCGGGCCAGCGCGCGGCCAGCGCGCGCCGCTGCGCTTCGCTGGCGCCGCATACGACGGTCGGTGCGCACAGCGCTTGTGCGCTGGAGGCGGCGGCATGCACGGGCTCCCAACCCGGCACCAGTTGCACGATCCGCCCGGCGCCGGTGGCGGCACCAAGGGCCCCCTGCGGGGGCTGCGCAGCGATGCGGGACGCGGCCCCGCGCAGGCGGATGCAGATCTGTCCCGCCGCGTCGCTGACGTCCACGTCGAGGCGTTCCATGGCAGCCCCGCCGTGCGCAGCCGCGCCCCGGTTGCGCCGGATATGCACCCACATCTCCGGGCTGCACGGGCCGGTGAGCGTGATTTCCTTCACGGCGAACAGCAGCCGGGTCGCGGGCGGCGTGGACGTGCGCTGGCGCTCCTGCGCCAGCACATCGAAGCCAACGACCGCGTGCAGGGCGGCATCCATCAGGCTCGGATGCAAGCCGTACGCGGACAGGGTCGGCGCCAACGCATCGGGAATCACCAGCCGGGCGAACAACTCCTCTTCGCCCACGTACAGCTGGCGCACCGCGCGGAACGCCGGGCCGTAGTCGATGCCGCGCTCGCCCAGGGCGGCATACAGGCGCTCGACGGACACCTCGACACGGCCATTGGCGGCCGTCTCGAGCGGCAGGCGCGCGGGCGCCGGCGACGGCTGCCGCGCCAGCTCGCCCTCGCAGTGCAGTACGGCGGCGCCCGCGCCGCCCGTGCTCTGAATGCGGAACTGGGTACGCCCGTCCGTGCCGGGCGTGAGGCTCAGGCGCAGCGTCACCGGCCCCTGCTGGACGCGCACCGGCGCGGACCAGACCACGTTACTGACGCGCAGCTGCTCGCCGGAGCGCTCGGGGGCGGCTCCGCTGGCCAGGGCAAAGCCGGCCCTGGCCATTTCGAGGAAGGCCACTCCGGGGAGGATCGGGGCGCCAGCGACGACATGCTCGGCCAGGAAGAATTCCCGTCCCGTCAATACCGACTCGTAGTGCTGGCCGGTGAAATCGGACACGTTGCGCTGGACCAGCGGATGCAGCTGCTGCTCGACGTTGGGTCCAACGCTCCAGGAACCACGACCATAGCTGGCCCGCTCGGCCGTGATCCAGTAGCGCTCCTTGGCGAAGGGATAGGTCGGCAGGCTCACGCGCAGCGCGGGGCGTCCCGCGTGCAGGGCCTTCCAGTCGATCCGCAAACCTCTCGTCCATGCGTGCGCGAGCTTGCCGCGCTTACCCTTGCGCACCCAGATCTCCGTCATCTGGCTGAAGTCCTCGTCGTCGGCAAACAGGCGCAGCGCATCCTTGTGCGCCTTGACCGAGCCGCTCGCCAGTCCCTCGATATCGCCCTGCCCGGCCGCGAAGGCGGCCAGCTTGTGCGTGAGTTCCTTCAGCGACGTCACCGTCACGGCAAGCCGGTGTTCCATTTCCTCGCGCCCCACCTGCAGGGTATAGGCGATGTCCTGAAGGTCGCCATCGGTGAACGGCTCATCGCGCAGCGCGGCCAGCAAATCCTGGCAACGCTGCACGAGGCGCGCCGGGTCGCGCGCCGACAGCACGATCACGGCCGGCGCACCAGCGCTGCGGCTCGGCGCGCCGTGCGCGGGTGCGCTGTACTCTTCGATCACGACATGGGCATTCGCTCCGCCCGCGCCGAACGAGGACAGGCTGGCCCGGCGCGGCCAGGTCACGGTCTTGCCCTGCTCCTGTCCCTGTGCCGGGTTCCACTCGCCCAGCTTGTGCTGGACGAAGAACGGCGTGCGCGAAAAATCGATCTCGGGATTGGGCTCGTCGGCGTACAGCGAAGGCACCAGCTGGCGGTGGCGCATCTGCAGCAGGACCTTGGTCAGCCCGGCCATGCCGGCGGCGCTTTCGCAATGGCCGATATTCGACTTCACCGAGCCGATGGCGCAGTACTGGCGCTCGCCGCCATCACGCCCGAATGCCTTGGCCAGTCCGGCGATCTCGATCGGGTCGCCCAGCGCCGTGCCGGTGCCGTGCGCTTCCACATAGCTCACGCTGCGCGCATCGATGCCGGCGCGTTCGAGCGCATCGGCGATCAGCTGGCCCTGCAGGGTCGGGTTGGGCACCGTGTAGCCATGGGTCTTGCCGCCCGCGTTGAGCATGCTGCCCTTGATCACGCCATGGATATGGTCGCCGTCGGCAATCGCCGCCTCCAGGGACTTGAGCACCAGCGCGCCCACCCCTTCCGCGTCGATGAAGCCGTCGGCGCCGCGGCCGAACGCCTTGCACTGGCTGCCGGCCGACAGCATCGACATCGACGACAGGCGCAGGAAATGCGAAGGCGCCAGGACCAGGTTGACGCCGCCCGCGATGGCGCATTCGCTGGCGCCGCTGTACAGGCTTTCCAGCGCCAGATGCAAAGCCGTCAGCGACGACGAGCAAGCCGTATCGACGGCCATGCTCGGCCCGCAGAAGTCGAGCGTGTAGGACACCCGGTTGGCGATCGACCAGTAACTGGCGGCGGTGGGATAGGTGGCGTTCATGACGCCAACGAATACCCCCACCTTCCTGCTGGCGCTCAAGGCTGCCGGGGTATAGCCGGCGTCTTCGATGCTGGCATAGGCCTCCTGCAGGAACAGGCGCTCCTGCGGGTCCATGTTCTCGGCCTCGGCGGGCGAGATCTGGAAGAACAGCGGGTCGAACTTGTCGACATCATCAAGGAAGCCACCCCACTTGGTGTAGACCGAGCCGAACTTGCCGCGCTCGGCCTCGAAGAACTCCCGCCAGTCCCAGCGCTCTGCAGGCACCTCGCTGATGCAGTTGCGGCCGTTTTTCAGGTTGTCCCAGAACTGCTTGAGGTTGGACGCCTTCGGGTAGCGTCCCGACATGCCGATGATCGCCACGTCCATCGGGCGGTCGGCCGCGCGTGCCACCTGCCGGGCCGGCGCGGGCGCCGGTGTCTGAACCGCCACCGGAACGTGCGCCACCGGCACCTCCGCCAGCGGCACCTCCGCCACGGCGCCGAACAGGCCGTCCAGCGCCGCAGGCTCGGTCTCCACCAGGCGTTCAGCGATGCTGTCGATGGTTTGCAGCTCGAAGAACAGGGTGCTGGTGAGGCTCGGGAACACCTGGCGCAGCTTGTTGACCAGCTGGACGATCAGGATCGAGTCGATGCCGTATTCCTTCAGCGCGGTAGCGCCGTCGATGCCGGCGCGGTCGGCCCGGGTGATGTCGGCCACCACCTGCTTGAGGTAAGCCACGCAGCGCTCGCGCCGCTGGCCGCCCGGCGCGGCGCGAACGGGAGATGCAGGCGCAGGCACGGGCGCAGGCGGGACGATGGGAGCCGGCGCCTCGGCCGCTGCGCTGTGCTGCAGGGCCGCGCCGTCGCTTTCCGCCGCGATGATCTGGTGTCCCAGGTCTTCGGTGGACGCGGCCGGGAACAGCACCGCGCCGAAGCCTTCTTCTTCGAGCAGCGCGCGCCAGGTCTGCGGGTACAGGCCGGGGCAGCCGGGCATGCGCAGTTCGGCGTCCTCGTACAGCCACCAGCCGTCCAGCAGGCCGAAGGTCAGGTGGGTGAACAGATCGTTGGTGCAGATTTCGTTCAGCAGCAGCAGGCCGTTGCGCTTCAAGGCCGCCTTGGCATTGCGCACGGTGTCGCGCACATTGCGGGTGGCATGCAGCACATTGGCCGCGATCACGATGTCGTAGCCGCCCGCATCGATGCCCTGCCCCGCCAGCGGCTGGCTGACATCGAAGCGGCGGCAGGTCAGAAACGGATAGCGCACGCCGTAGTTCGCCTCGGCGTGACGCAAGAAGGCGTGCGACAGGTCGGTGTAGCAGTATTCCGCCAGGTGCGCGCGCCAGCCGTCGATGCGGGCCAGCACCGGCGCACTGGTGCCGCCCGTGCCGGCGCCGATTTCCAGAATCCGCAAGCGGGCCGTCGGGTCGCGACGCAGGCGCTCCTCGATATACAGCGCGACGGTGTCGGCCAGCACCTGGTTGTAGAAGTCCGCCACCGGATTGTGCTTGTAGATGCCTTCAACCCGCTCCATCGACGAATTCGGGAACATGATGTCGGTGGCGGGAATGCGTCCCAGCAGGATGTCCGGCAGCGCCCGCACGGTCGCTTCGACCAGCACCACCTGGGTGCGCATCCAGTCCTGCTGGCGCCACAGCGCGCTGCGCTCGCGCCACGCGTCCCACAGCGCACCGATCGGCGTGTCCGTATGCTTTCCATCGCGCCCGGCCAGGAAGCCGGCACTGGCGGCCAGCCAACGCTGGTAGCGCGGCTCGATTCCGGCTGCGGCGGCGCTGTGCGCCAGCTGCGCCGCGTCGTCCCAGCGCACCCCGAGCGCGCGCAGCTGGGCCGCCAGCAAGGCGCCCAGCAGGTCGTCCATCTCATGGCGCCGATAACCGCCGCCGTCGCGCACGGCTGGGGCGTCCTGCAACGCTGCGTTGGCGCTTCCCGCCATGGCGTGCAGTACCGGCGGAATCCGGCCTGGATACAGGGTCAGGCGGGCGCGTTGGCTGATATTCAGTTTGCTTCTCATGGGTTGGCCTGCATCGGGTTCGGGTCGTCGATTGCTATGTCGCGGTGGAAGGCAAGGCCGGGTTCACGGCTCGCCCGCCTCCGCCAGGGTGAGAAATGCCATCTGGTCGGGCGCCGACGACAGCAGCACGGTCAGCGCGTCCATCGCCTGGTCCGGCCGGATCGAGCCGATGCCCTCGCGCGCCATCCGTTCGGTGCGCTCGGGCGTGGCGGCGATGCCCAGCGTGCCCCAGTAGCCCCAGTTCATCACCTTGACTTCGCAATCCCACTCCTGGCGCAACTGGTGCGCGAAGGTGTCCTTGAACACGCAGCCGGCCGCGTAGTTGCTCTGCCCCGCCACCCGGGTGAACGCGGCGATCGAGGAGAAGAACATGGCAAAGTCGAGCGCCTCGGCGCCGAACACCTGGGCCATGCGCACGCTGACGTCGACCTTGGAGGACAGGGCCGCACGCAAGCGCTGTTCGCTCATGGTGGCCAGGCTCTGGTCCTGCAGCACGATGGCCGAATGCACCACCCCGTGAATGGCCGGGAAGCGCGCCTTGATGAGGCGATAGGCACGTTCCAGGTCGGCCCGGTCGCGCGCATCGGCGGCGATGTACAGCGGGCGTGGCCCCCGCCGCGCCACCGCGTCGAGTTTCTGCTCGATGGCGGCATCGGCCGGCGTGCGTCCGATCCAGACGATGTTCGCCTGGTAGCGCTGGGCGACGAACTCGCTCCAGGCCTGGCCGATGCCGCCGGCGCCGCCGATGACGACGTACACCCCGCCATGGCGATAAGGCTCGGCCAGGTCAATGCCGTCCTGGTCGAGTGCCGCCTCGGTCGGCACCAGCTGCTGGCGGTACCAGCGGCCTTGCCGGAACGCCCACGGGCTGCCCTCCGGGTCCGCCGGCAGCGCCAGCAGCGCGTCCAGCGGCCAGGCCTGGTTGGCCTCGACATCGGCGAGCCTGACCTCCCAGTCCGGCAATTCCTTGGCCATTGCCCCGATCAGGCCATGGATGCTGGCGTGGCCTGGGGCCACCGGCTCGTTCCTGCGCGTGGCGCACACCTGGGTGGTCACCACCGTCCACTTCAATGGCCGGGCGCCATAGTCCAGCTGCAGCAGCGCCTGGACCAGGCGCAGGCCGAAGACGACGCCTTGTTCCTGATCCTCGATCAGGGCTTCATCGCTCATCGAACGGTAAGCGCTGGCCGGAACGGCCCAGACCAGGTGTTCGATAGGGCCGGCACGCCGCAGCGCTTCGGCCAGTTCGTCCACACCGGCACCCACGCGCACCGGCAGTTTGCCGGCCTCGGGGAAGCGCTCGCGCAGCACGCGCGCCCCGCCCGCCAGGCTGCCGACGATCAGGGTGCGCGCGGAGGGGGCGGGTGCCGGGACCGGGCTTGGGGCCACCGGCTCCCAGGCCGGCACCAGCATCAGGTTGGCGCCCTGCGCGGGCGCGGCGCCGAAACTGGCCGGGGGCGCCTTCGGACGGTAACCCCGCATGCGCACGCACACGGTGCCGTCAAGGTCGCACACGTCGATATCGAAGCTGGGGCTTGCGCTGCCCGATGCCGGTGCGTTGCGGCGCACCAGCGCCCACGCGGCCGCGCCGCAGGGACCGA
>JBKHWY010000175.1:0-8625 GCA_046566285.1 Gammaproteobacteria bacterium
CACCACCCCGCGCCCCGTCACCGACTCGAAGCGCGCCGGGCGCGGGACCGTCAGCCCGCCCTCGGCGGCGTGCCGCACGAGGGCGTCGGCGAGCGGGTGCTCGCTCCGCGACTCCACCGCCGCCACCAGCCGCATCACCTCCGCGGCCGGGCGCGACTCGTCAGGCGCGAGCACCACCTCCGTCACCGCCGGGCGCCCCTCGGTCACCGTCCCCGTCTTGTCCAGCAGCACCGTGTCCACGGTCCGAGTCGCCTCGAGCACCTCGGGGCCCTTGATCAGGATGCCCAGCTGGGCGCCGCGGCCGGTGCCGACCAGCAGCGCCGTGGGCGTCGCCAGCCCGAGCGCGCACGGGCAGGCGATGACCAGCACCGCCACCGCATTTAGTATCGCCACGCTGGCGTCCCCGCGCGCCAGCCACCAGGCGGCAAAGGTCAATAGTGCGACCACCAGGATGGTCGGCACGAACACCGCGCTGACCCGGTCCACCAGCCGCTGGATCGGCGCCTTGGCCCCTTGCGCATCCTCGACCGCGCGGATGATGCGCGCCAGGACCGTCTCGGCGCCGATGGCGCTGGCGCGCGCCACGAGCACGCCTTCGCCATTGACGGAGCCGCCGATCACGCGCGCGCCCACGGCTTTCGACACGGGCAGGCTTTCGCCGGTCAGCATCGATTCGTCCGCGTGCGAGGCGCCCTCGATGATCACGCCATCGGCCGGGATGCGCTCGCCCGGACGGATGACCATCTCGTCGCCCACGTTCAAGGCGCTGGCCGGCACGTCGCGCACGGCGCCGCCGCTGCGCACGTGGGCGATATCGGGGCGCAGTTCCTGCAGCAGGCGGATCGCTTCGGTGGTCTGGCGCTTGGCGCGCGCTTCCAGCCATTTACCCAGCCGCACGAGCGTGATGACCACGGCGGCGGCTTCGAAATACAGGTGGCCGTGGCTGCCGTGCCCGCGTCGCCACAGGTCCAGCATCAGCACCAGCGACAAGCCGTACGCGGCGCTGGTGCCGATGGCCACCAGCAGATCCATATTCCCGCTGCGGTCCAGCACGGCCTTCCAGCCGGATCGATAGAAGCGCGCGCCGATCCAGAACTGCACCGGCGTGGCCAGCGCCCACTGCAGCCAGGCCGGCAGCGCGATGCGTCCGGCCGAGAGCATGGGCAGCAGCAGGGGTAGCGTCAGCAGGGCCGCGATCGCCAGGTCCCAATATTCGGCGCGTGCGGGCCGCGCAGGGGCCGTCGGCGCGGCGCCCTGCCCACTGTCGTGCCGGGTGGCCGTGTAGCCGGCCTTGGCAATCGCCGCCAGCAGCTGCTCGACCTGGGCCGAGGGCTCGAGCGCCACCGTGGCCCGTTCGGTGGCGAGGTTCACCGAGGCGGCGCGCACGCCCGGCACGGCGGCCAGCGCCTTTTCCACCCGGCGCACGCACGAAGCGCAGCTCATGCCGGCCACGTCCAGCGCGATTTCTCCCGGCGCCCCCTGTTTTTCCAGTGTAGATGAACTCATATCAGCCTCCCGGCAGTCAGCATTGCCGCTATCATCAACCTTCCCATGATTGTAAGGTCAAGCATGATTCGACATCGAATCCGCTTGACCTTCCTATGGTGGCAAGGTTCACAATGCCTACTCACTGAACCAAGGAGGAATTCGCATGTTTACACTGAACGTTCCCGACATGACCTGCGGCCACTGCGCCAGCGTCGTCACCGCGGCTGTGAAGGATGTGGACCACGGCGCCGCCCTCGACTTCGACATCCCCGGGCGCACGGTCAAGGTGCAGACCAGCGCAGAGGTGGCCGCCATCCTGGCTGCGCTGGATGCCGCCGGCTATCCCTCGACGGCGCGCGCCCCTGAATAAGGAACCCGCAGCGATGTCCACTTTGGTCTCGATGCGCCTAAGCGCCCTGGCCACGGCCATGGCGCTCACCGGTTGCGCCGGCTTCTCGCCGGACGCCGGCTACGGCCCGGTGCGGGCGCTGGCACAGGCGCGCACGACGCAGCCCCTTCCTGCCGCCGCGCCGGGCAAGTCGGATGCCAGCGCGGAGGTCGCCGCCCTGCTGGACAAGCCCGTGGGGCTGGACGCGGCGCTGCGCATCGCCTTGCTGGGCAACCGCAACCTGCAGGCCGACTACGCCGAACTGGGGATCGCCGAAGCGGACCTGGTGCAGGCCAGCCGCCTGCCCAACCCGGCGTTCAGCTTTTCCAGGCTCAAGTCCGGCGCAGGCCTGGAGATCGAACGCAAGCTCACCCTGCCCCTCCTGGGCCTATTGACCATGCCCGTCACCCAGCGCCTGGAGCAGCGCCGCTACCAGGCCGCGCAAGTGCGCGCGGCGGGCGAGATGCTGCGGGTGCTGGACGCCACCCGGCGCGCCTGGGTCAGCGCCGTGGCGGCCCAGCAGAGCGCCCTGTACATGGAACAGGTGGCCACCGCCACCGAGGCGTCGAGCGAACTGGCCCGGCGCATGCGCGCGGCCGGCAACTGGAGCGCCCTGCAGCAGGCGCGCGAAGAAGCCTTCCACGCCGAGGCGCGCGCTCAATTGGCACGGGCACGCGCGGCCCACCTGGCCGAGCGCGAAAAGCTCACGCGCCTGATGGGTCTTGGAGGCCCACAGGCGTCCTACAAACTGCCCGACCGTCTGCCCGATCTGCCCGCCGCGCCGCGCCAGCAGCTTGACGCGCAGGCCCAGGCGCTCGACAACCGCCTCGACCTGCTGGCCGCGCAACAGGAACTGGCCGGGCTGGCGTCCTCGCCGGGCTTGACGCGCGCGACACGCTTCATCAATGTGCTGGACGCCAGCGCGCTGCGCAAGCGTGAACCCGGCGGCGAGCGCGCCAGCGGCTGGGAAGTCGAACTGCAAGTGCCGCTGTTCGACTGGGGCGGCGCGCGCGTGGCGCGGGCCGAGGCGCAGTACATGCAGGCCGTGCACCGCACCGCCGCGCTGGCGCTGGACGCCGGCTCCGAGCTGCGCCAGGCCTACGGCAGCTACCGCAGCGCCTATGACGCCGCGCGCCACTACCGCGACGAAGTCGTCCCCTTGCGCAAGCAGATCGCCGACGAGCAGCTGCTGCGCTACAACGGCATGCTGGCCAGCGTGTTCGACCTGCTGGCCGACGCGCGCGCACAGGTGGAAAGCGTGAACGCCGCCATCGAAGCGCAGCGCGACTTCTGGATCGCGGACGCGGACCTGGAAGCGGCCATGGCCGGCATCGCACATTAAGCACAACCTCTGAGAATAAACCGATGGTCTCACGCAGAGATTTTTTCACCACTGCTGCCGCAGCCGCGGTGGTGAGCAAAGTGGGCGCGGCCTCGCTGCCCGAAGCGCCCGTCGCCGCCAGCGCGGCCACCCAGCCGCCGCTGGCGCCGCCGAATGGGCGCCCGTACAACCCGGTGGTCACGCTCAACGGCTGGACCCTGCCGTGGCGGATGAAAAACGGCGTCAAGGAATTCCACCTGGTGGCCGAACCCGTGGTGCGGGAACTGGCGCCCGGCATGAAGGCGCAGCTGTGGGGGTATAACGGCCAGTCGCCCGGTCCCACCATCGAAGTGGTGGAAGGCGACCGCGTGCGCATCTTCCTGACCAACAAGCTGCCGGAGCACACCAGCATGCACTGGCACGGCCAGCGCCTGCCCAACGGCATGGACGGCGTCACCGGCGTGACCCAGGCCGCCATTGCGCCGGGCAAGACCTACGTGTACGAATTCGTCGCGCGCCGGCCCGGCACCTTCATGTACCACCCGCACGCGGACGAAATGGTGCAGATGGCGATGGGGATGATGGGCTTCTGGGTCACCCACCCGAAAGACCCGTCCTTCATGCCGGTGGACCGCGACTTCTGCATCCTGCTGGGGTCCTACGACATCGATCCGGGCAGCTTCACGCCGCGTGTGAACACCATGACCGACTTTAACCTGTGGACCTTCAACAGCCGCGTCTTCCCCGGCATCGACCCGATGGTGATGCGCCTGAACGACCGCGTGCGCATCCGGGTGGGCAACCTGACCATGACCAACCACCCGATCCACCTGCACGGGCACGAGTTCGAAGTGACGGGCACGGACGGCGGCTGGGTCAGGCCGGCGGCGCGCTGGCCGGAAGTGACGACCGATGTCGGCGTGGGCCAGATGCGCGCCATCGAGTTCGTCGCCAACGAGCCGGGCGACTGGGCCTTCCACTGCCACAAGTCGCACCACACCATGAACGCCATGGGCCACGACGTGCCGAACATGATCGGGGTGGACCAGAGCGACGTGGTCGACAAGATCAACAAGCTGATCCCCGACTACATGGCCATGGGCCAGCACGGCATGGGCGAGATGGAGAAGATGAGCGGCATGCCGCTGCCCCCCAACACCCTGCCGATGATGGGCGGGAAAGGCCCGTTCGGCGGGATCGGCATGGGCGGCATGTTCACGGTGATGAAGATCCGCAAAGGGCTGGCGCGCCACGATTATCGCGATCCGGGCTGGTACCAGCATCCGCCCGGCAGCGTGGCGCATGAATTGAAGGACGCGGCCGCGCTGCCGCCCGCGCCCCGAGCGCCCGGCGCTCCGGCGACGCCTGCTCCAGGCGAAGAGGTGCTCAAGGTGCACAAGGGCGGACACCACGGACATTGACGCCCGCGCCGGCGCGCACGCGCATGGCTTATCATCGCGCACATGAAAAAACAGCTTGCTCGACCTCTGCTTATAGGGCTCTTGGCCGCTTGCATCCCTGCCCAGGCATCGGACTGGGTTCAACTCGATAAAGTTGGAGGGGAGTCTTACCTGCAGCGGCAAGGGAATCGACAATCGCTTCAACGCACCGGGCCATGGGCCGAGTTCACGCAGCAGTGGCGCGCCTTTCAGAACGGCGTCCTGCGCAAGGAAGCCCCCTTGAAGGAGGTGATGGCAGTGAACTGCCTGACTGGCGCATGGTCCCAGAAAGCCTATGAAACCACCGACCCCGTGACCGAGGAACGCGTGCTGTTCACCGCCAGCTTTTCGGACATCGAGCAGGGCACGTCCCCTTTCACGCGCATCGATGTCACCCATCCCGAACCAGGGTTGCAGGCAAACCTGCTCAAGTTTGCCTGCGGATGCCAGAACCCCAAGGCGAGCAGGCCGATCGACGGGACCACGCTGCTCAGGATCTACGATACCTTCATCAAGGAGCAAACCAAGGAGGTGGGTTACCGATTGCGCTTCATGGAGTTCGATACACGGGAAGCAGCCAACGCGGCGCTGCAGAAGATCGAGGCGGGCGCCTCCTTTGCAGCGGTGGCCGCGCAACTCAATCCGCAACCGGATCGGCCGGGCGGCGACCTCGGCGCCACCCCTGCGCACGCCTGGCCAGCGCCAAAAGCACAGATCTTCCGCAAGATGAAACCGGGCGAACACACCAGGCAACCCGTCGAAGGGATCTACGGCTACGGCCTGTATTACCTCGAAAGCCATTACGAGAAGCCGGCAGAACCGTTCGACGCCTGGAAGGCCGCCATCGAGACCTACGCAAAACGCGAACAGTCCTGTGGCAGGAGGCTGTTCTAGGAGCCTCCTGGGATCGCCATGCAGCCGTCAGAACCGGTACGCCACCGAGAATTCCAGCGCGCGCCCGAACAGCGGGCGCGCATGGATCGGGCCACTGGCCTGCGCGCCCGTCAGGCGCGAATTGCCTTCCGTGAGGCCGAGCCGGTTGCCCAGGTTGGTGCCGGCCGCGCGCACCTCCCAGTGCTCGCCCACCGACGCCAGCACACCCGCATCCACCGTGTGGTACCGCGGCAGGTAGGACAGGCTTTGCTGGTCGGACCAGCGCGCGCCGACATAGGTGAGCGCGCCGTACAGCTTGAGCGTGACGCCCTCGGTGGCCGCCATGCGGTAGCTGGGCGCCAAGCGGAACTGCAGCCTGGGCTGGCGCTGCAGGTCATTGCCTGCGATGGCCGCATTGTCCTTGTAGCGCGAACGCTGGTAAATGCCCGAGAGGTCCAGCTGCAGCTGCTGCACCGGACGCAGGCCCAGTTCGAATTCCACCCCGCGCCCGGTCGAACCGCTGATGGAATTGAGGATGCCGCTGGTGGTGATCTGCTGGAACGAGATGCCCTTGAAGTCCGTGTAGAACGCGTTGACGTAGGCGCTGTAGTGGGCACGCACGGTTTTCACGCCCAGTTCGAACTGCTTGACCTTCGGCGTGGGCTGGCCGTTGCGGTCATCCAGCGCCGCTTGCGTGCCGGCCGTGCGCAGGTTGTCGAACGAAATGAAGGTGTGGCCGGTGTGTGCCCGCGCGAAGGCGCTGACGTTCTTGTTGACCTTGTAGAGCGCGCCCATGGTGAGCGAATTGACACTGTCGCTGCGGCGCAGCCGGGTGTGCTCGCCCGAGAGCGCCGCCGTGGCATTGTTGTACAGCGTAAGCGGATTGGCGTCGGTATCGACCACCACGTTACCCGACACCACACCGCTGAGGCGCTGGCGTTCGCGCCGCACGCCGGCATCGAGCTTGATCTGCTCGTTCACCGTCCACTCGTTGGCCACGAAGAGCGCCGTGTTGCTGCCTTTGAAGGACGCGTCGAGCGAATAGAACACCGGCCCGTCGGTGCCTCCGCTGGACGCGGCCACCACGCCGTTGTCCAGCTGCGCGCCGATCAGGCGCGCGTTCGGCGTGGCCGTCATCAGGTGGGTATTGCCGAAGTAGGCCTCGTCCATCGCACTGTAGTGGGCATAGTAGAGGCCCGCCGTCAGGGTGTTCCGGCCCGGCAGTTCGCGGCTGACGCGCAATTCGTCGGTGAAGGACTTCATCCGTTTTTCGACCGACCACAGGCCCGCGCGCACCACCTGCTGGTCCGCCGCCACGGCACCGCCGCCGCGCACGAAGCGCAAGCTGCCCGCGGTTGCGGGCGCGCCGGCCGCCGCCAGCACGGATGGATCGGCATTGGCCGCGTCGATGGCCTGGGCCAGGTAGCTCGCCGCGCTTTGCGGATTGGCGCCGGTGATCATCGACATGGTATCGAGGTCGCCATTGAAGTAGTTGGCCTTGTTGGCCACCGACCAGCCGGCGAACTTCTGTTCGTAGTCCAGCCCCAGCAGGTGCGCATCCATGCCGCGCCCATCGGCCAGGTCACGCTGCAAGGTGCGCCCGGGCGCCGCTTCGACGGTGAAGTGGCGCATCTCCTCGCTCATCAGGGTTCCCTTCAGTGGATCGAATCCCGGGAACGCCGAGATGGAATGTCCGCCGTCGCGCGAGAGCAGCGGAACGCCGGTATAGAACGCATTCTTGTCGCGCGTGCTGCGCAGGTACGCGGTGACTTCGCCGTCATCGAGCTTGCGGGTCAGCGTGGCGGTCAGCTGGTGGCCGTCGTCGGCGGCGAACTGCGGATCGCGCACGCCATGGGTCTTGCGATAGAAGCCGCCCACCGATGCGTACAGGCGCTCGGCCAGGCGACCGCTGTAGAACGCGTCCACGCGGCGCAGCCTGCCGGTGCCGGTGGTGACGCGCACGGTGCCTTCCGGTTCCTCGTCGCCCTTCTTGAGGATGAAGTTCATCAAAATGCCCGGCTGGCCCACCGAATAGATGGTGCTGGGGCCGCCGCGCAGCACTTCCACCCTTTCGATGGTGTCGTCGAGCCGGAAGGCGGACGAGCCTTCGAAAAAGTTCAGCACCGGCACCGGATAGATGGGATTGCCTTCCAGCTGGACCGACACGAACGGCGAGTCGCTCCCCGACGGGAAGCCGCGTACCTGGATGTTGGCGCCAGTCTGGCCGCCCGTTGTTTCGGCATACACGCCCGGGACGATCTTCAGCACGTCGGCGGTGCTGCGCGGCGCGGCCGAGCGCAACTGCTCCTCGTTGGCGGTGGTGATGGAAAAGCTGGTGTCGAGCTTGCGCGTGCCGCGCACGGAAGCGGTGCCGGTCACGACGACCTGGGTCATCTCGCGTTCCACGGTGGCCGAACCGGTGGCGTCAGGGCTGGCCGGCGGGGTACGGGCATCATCGGCCAGCGCGCATTGTTGGATCAGGGTCAGCACTGCGGCCGCCACGGACGAGCGCAGGAATGTTGTTTCGTATTTCATCTTCAAGGGGTGAGGGGTTGCCGGCCTTCGGGGGGGATTGCGTGGACGCCTGGACACCGAAGGCCGAGCCGTGGTCCTGGGCTTCACTTACATATTTCTCAAGCGAATGACATATTGAACCAAAGTATGTTATCGATGTCAATTTGGCTTTTGGCATCGATAACACCACAGTTGAATGGTGTTGGTTTTGTGTCACAACATTTGTTTGATAGAGTAGACCTTCTTCGCCAAGGACTGCCATGAGCCAGCCGACTTCAGCACCACCCTCCCTCCCCTTCAACCGCATTCTGCTGACGGGCGCGGCCGGGCGGCTGGGCAGCATGCTGCGCCAGCACATCCAGCCATGGACGCGCGTGCTGCGCTTGTCCGATGTGGAGGACCTTGGCCGGGCCGGGCCCCATGAGGAACTGGTCTCCTGCGATCTGGCCGACCGCGCCGGCGTGCTGGCCATGCTCGATGGCGTGGACGCGGTCCTCCACTTCGGCGGCGTGCCGTACGAAGGGCCGTTCGAACCGATCATGCAGGCCAACATCCTCGGCATGGTCAACCTGTACGAGGCCGTGCACAAGCTGGGCATCCGC
>JBKHWY010000176.1:0-5174 GCA_046566285.1 Gammaproteobacteria bacterium
GTCGCAGACCGAACTGGCCCTGTTCACGCGCCAGCTGGCCAGCCTGCTGGAAGCCGGCCTGCCGCTCGAGCAAGCCTTCACGGCCCTGCTGGAACAGGCCGAGCGCCCGTACGTGCGCGACCTGATCGCCTCGATCCGCGCCGAGGTCATGGGCGGCTCCTCGTTTTCCGATGCGCTCTCGCGCCACCCGCGCGACTTCGACGACATCTTCCGGGGCCTGGTCATGTCGGGCGAGCAGATCGGCCACCTGGCGCGCGTGCTCTCGCGCCTGGCGGATTACATCGAGCGCCGCAACGCGCTGGTGGAAAAGGTGCGCATGGCCTTCATCTACCCGGCCATCGTGACGGTGGTGGCATTCGCCATCGTGATTTTTCTCCTCACCTACGTGGTGCCGCAGATCGTCTCGGTGTTCGCCAACACCAAGCAGTCGCTCCCGCTGCTCACCACCCTGATGCTGGGCGTGTCGAACTTCGTGCGCCAGTACGGCCTGTTTGTCGGCGTGCTGCTGGCGGCGGCCTTCTTCATGTGGCGTCGCGCGCTGCGCAACCCGGCCGTCAAGCGGCGCTTCCATGCGTGGCTGCTGACGGCGCCCGTGTTCGGCAAGTTCGAACGCAGCTTGAATACCGCGCGCTTTGCCAGCACCCTGGCCATCACCACCGGGTCGGGCGTGCCGATCCTGCGCGCGCTCGACACCAGCCGCGACACCCTTGGCAACGTGGCCATGAAGGAGCTGGTGGAGGAAGCATCCAGCAGCGTGCGCGAAGGCGTGAGCCTGGCGCGCGCGCTCTCGGTGCAGAAGCATTTTCCGCCCATGCTGATCCACATGATCCGCGCCGGCGAAATCACCGGCGAATTGCCGGCCATGCTGGAACGCGCGGCCGACGCACAGCAGAACGACCTGGAACGGCGCGCGCTGACCATCGCCGGCCTGCTTGAACCCGTGCTCATTCTCGGCATGGGCGTGGTGGTGCTGCTGATCGTGCTGGCCGTCTTGATGCCGATTATCGAAATTAACCAGCTGGTGCGCTAAGCGCCCGCGAACAGGATGGATTGATGAAGCGTTTGCCCTTACTTTTCAGTGTGCTGGCCGTGGTCGCGCTGTCGGCGTCGATTGCCTACTGGGCCATGCAGCTGTACAAACCGCCCCAGCGTCCGCTGGCGGTGAGCGCACCGGTCAGCGTGCCGGAACCGTCCGCCGATGCCGCCGCCACGCTGTTCGGCGGCCAGGCCGTGGCGGTGGTGGCCACCAACTACCAGCTGACCGGCGTGGTCGCGGCCGGGCGCGAGGGCGTGGCCATCCTGGTGGCCGAGGGCCAGCCGCCCAAGGCGGTCCGGGTGGGCAAGGAGATCGGCCCCGGGGTCCAGGTGGTGGAAGTGGCGCCGCGCTATGTGATGCTGTCCGAAGGCGGCATGCTCAAGCGGATCGAACTGGCCACCGACGCCAAGGCCGGGCCGAACCTGGCGCCGCCGTTGCCCGACGCGCAGGCCGGCAACGCCGGTTTCCCGCAGCCGCAGAACCCGATGCCGGCGCCGACGCCGATGCCCAATACTCCGCCGCCAGCCCCGCCGCCCGTGCCGGAGCCGCTGCAACCGCAAATGCCCGCACCGCAGATGCCCCAGCCGCAAGGCGGCGGCTCGGAGCAGCCGCAAGGCTCGCCCGTGCAGCCGCTGCCGCCGCACATGCAGACCCCGACGCCAGGTCGCGGCTTCAGCCCGAACGGGGTGCCGCCGGCCGGACGCTGAGCCGGCATGATCCTGCAGCGCGTCTTTCTCCTGCCCCTGCTATTGGCCTGCACGCTCGGCGTGCGGGACGCACGCGCGCAGGCACAAGCGCCGGCACAAGCGGCGCCGGCGCCCGCGGCGCGCCCGCGCATCGCGCTGGTGCTGTCGGGGGGCGGCGCGCGCGGGTTCGCCCACATCGGCGTGCTGCGCGTGCTGCGCGAACTGCACGTGCCGGTCGATATCGTGGTGGGCACCAGCATGGGCAGCGTGATCGGCGGCGCCTATGCGGCCGGCGCCTCGGTGGCCGAACTGGAGAGCATGGCGCGCCAGACCGACTGGGAACGGGTGGTGGCCGACCGTCCGGCGCGCGAGGAGCTGGAATTTCGCCGGCGCGAGGAAGACATCCTGCTGCCGTCGCGGATCGAATTCGGCGTGCATCGCGACGGCGTCTCGCTGCCGCCGGCCGCCGCCGGCAATGCGGCGCTCGAGCACGCGCTCACGCGCCTGCTGCCGTCCGGGACGCCCGACCGCCCCGTCAATCAGCTGGCGCTGCCGTTTCGCTCGGTCGCGTCCGACCTGGTGACGGGCGAGCTGGTCGAATTGTCCGACACCCCGCTGTTTTTGACGGTGCGCGCCTCGCTGGCCGTGCCGGGCGTGTTCGCGCCGGTGCGCATCAACGGACGCCTGGTGGTCGATGGTGGCCTGGTGCGCAACCTGCCCATCGAGATGGCGCGCAGCATGGGCGCCGACGTGGTCATCGCGGTGAACGTGGGCACGCCGCTGGCGCCGGAAAAAAACCTCGGCAGCGCGCTCGGCGTGGCCCAGCAGATGATCAATATCCTCACCGAGCAGAATGTTCAGCGCTCGCTCAAGGAACTGCGCCCGCAGGACATCCTGCTCGCGCCCCAGCTCGATGGCTTCAGCTTCCTCGACTTTCGCCGTGGCCCGGATGCGATCGCCGCCGGCGAAGCGGCCGCGCGCCTGCTGGCCGAGCGCCTGGCGCCGCTGGCCCTGGACGAGGTGGCCTATGCCCGCTTCGAGGAGCAGCGCCTGGCGCCGCCACCCTCGATCGACCGGGCCCTCGCCATCGCCGAGGTGCGCGCCGAGACCGACGGGCAGATCAACCCGGCCATCCTGACCGCGCAGAGTGGCTTGAAAGAGGGCAGCCAGGCCACCCGCGCCCAGGTCGAGAGCGCCGCGCAGTCGTTGTACGGACGGGGCGACCTGGAACGGGTGGAGACCGAGATCGTCGACCAGGGCGAAGCGCGCAAGGTCAATATCAAGGTCACCGAAGCGCCCTGGGCCAGCAGCCGCCTGCGCGTGGGCCTTGAGCTGGGCACCGATTTCGACGAAACCAACGACTTTGCCATCAAGCTGATGCACGTGAAGACTTCGCTCAACAGCTGGGGCGGCGAACTGCGCACCGTGCTGCGTGTAGGCGACCAGCGCGAATACGGGATCCAGTGGCACCAGCCGCTGGGACCGGGCTCGCCGTGGTATGTGGCGCCGCAGATCGCCTTCAGTTCGGGCACCTACGACGTGTTCGACCAGGGCCGCCGGCAGGGCCGCGTGGCCAGCCATGACAGCTCGGCCAGCCTGGTGTTCGGGCGCGAACTGGGCAGCTGGGGCGACATCCAGATGATGGTCCAGCGTGCGCGCGTGGCGTCGCGCGTGGCGATCCCGGACCTGGGCTTGAGCGGGCGTGGATTGGGCACCGTGTACGGCCTGCGCTACCGCATCGACACCCTCGATTCGCTCGGCTTTCCCAGCCGTGGCGCGCTGCTCGACGTGGAGCTGGACCGCGCCCACACCGACTGGGGCAAACGCGAGAGCGATACCCAGAGCGCGGTGGTGGCCATGGCCGCCTTCCATACCCAGGACTGGGCCGGCCACGTGTACGGCGAATACGCGCATGGGCAGCAGGATTCCGCTCCGGTGCGCCTGGGCGGCTTCCTGCGCCTGTCCGGCACGGCGGCCAATTCCATCGACGGCGGCAGCATCGCGTTTTCGCGCCTGGTGATGGCGCGCCGCATCGGCGCCTTGCCGGTCACGCTGGGGGGCACCGTGCGGGCCGGCTTTTCACTGGAGGCGGGCGGGGCGTTCGAGCGCAAGAAGCCGCCGCAAGGCGCGCCGTTCAAGCAGGCCGGCAGCGCCTTCCTGTCGGTCGATACCCGCTTCGGGCCGCTCTACCTGGGCGGCGGCGCCACCCGCGATGGCGACCGCACGCTGTACATCTACCTCGGGCCGATCTGGTAGCGGCGCCTATGCCTGACGGCGCTTGGCCATGACCGCCACAGCCGCCAGGCCCAGGCCCAGCATGGCGTAGGTTGCCGGTTCCGGCACCGGGCTGGTGCTGAACGAGACGGCGGCGTCCACGCCGTTGATGCCCGTCTCGTAGGGCAGCTGCGGGTCGATCACCAGCTTCAGGCTGCCCTGGTTTGGAATCCAGGACAGGCCGATGGTGTAGGCGTAGTCATCCGGCGGCTCGCCGCTTGCCAGCCGATCTTCGAGGGTAGCCGGGTTATTGTCGAGGTCCAGCGCCAGGCCGCCGTTCCAGTGGCGATTCCAGCTCCAGGTGATGTCCACAGTGCCATAGTCGGCGCCGGACAGCACGCCATGCGCGTCCAGCAGATTGGTGTAGCCATCGGCAAAGGTCAGCGTGCCCGAGAAGGTGGCGCCCGACTGGAAGGTTTCGGTCAGATGGGTGACCACATCGGCCGAGGCGGGCAGGGCGGACAGGGAGGCGGCGGCAGCCAGGACGGCAAGGATTTTTTTCACGGTGTGCTCTCGTTGTCTTGTGGTTATAAGAATGTTGCCGTCAACACAAAGCAATCACTGTGCCCAGCCGTGTTTTCCCTTTATTTTCAACCCTTAAGCCAATCAGAAATCGATTCCGTCAGGCCCGTTGTAAAGAACGTCGACATCGATTGAGTAAATGCCCGGTCAGCTACCCGGCCGGCGCAGTGCAGTGAAGGCGGCGAACTCCCACGAGCGCATGCCCAGCAGCAAGGTAAAGCCCACCCGTTCGGCCGGATCCAGCCGGCGGTCGTTCTGGTGCAGGCGTGCCAGCTCGGCGGCCAGGTGCTGGATCTTGGCGCGCAGTTCGTTGGCGCTGGCCAGCGACAGCCGCGCCGGCAGGCACATCAGCGCCTCGCCGGCGCCGTCGAAGGCGCCACTGAAAAAGTCGCCCACCACGTGTTCACGCACGTAGCGCTGCACCGGGCCGTCCGGCAGCCAGTGGAAGGCGTTCGAGACGCGCAGGGTGTAGCGGTTGTTGGGTTTCAGTTCGATCAGGCCCAGGCGGTCGAGTTCGGCCAGCAGGCCGATGCACTGGGCGTCGGTCAACTGGTAGGTTTCCACCATCTGCTCCATGCTCCAGTGTCCCAGGCAACAGGTGGCTACCAGCAGCAGGCGCGGGTTGGCGGTGAGCGACTTTTCCTGGGTCAAGGTCA
>JBKHWY010000176.1:5184-8597 GCA_046566285.1 Gammaproteobacteria bacterium
GCACGTCTTCCATTGGAATGCCCGAGGCCTTGCAGACCTGGGCCAGGCGCGACAGGGCCATGTCCTTCTGTCCGAACATGCGCTTGACGCTCGACTCGCTCATGCCGATGCGCTCGGCCAGCGCTTTGTAGGTGATGCCGGCGGCGCGCAGCTCGGCGCGCAAAACCTGGAGGACGTGATCCGGTGAACTCATGCTTTCCTTGGGAATGGGACGGCGAGGGGCCGCCGGTACTGTATTTCGCACCCGAATGTACCGGATGGCGGTGCTTTGTACAAGCTGCTGGCCCTGCGCGCGTGAAGGCGAGAGACTGTGGTCCTGCCTCAACACCTTGAACAATTCACCACACGGACGTGCCATGCCGAGAACACTCAAGCTGACCCTGGTTGTCGCTGCCGTGCTGGCGTTCTGGACGCTGGCGGGAAGCCCGGATGCCGGGCTGGGTGGAGATGGGGTACGGATCTATACACTGCATGGCGCCAGCTGGGTGCCCGTGCTCTGACCGGTTGGCCTTGAAGCGGGCGCCCATGGCGGCGCCCGCCGCCGGCCCCTGCTACCGCTGAAGTCGACCATTTACGCGCTGCCCCCGGACCAGGAACGTCGTTACCGCATGTGTCGAAGCCGCGCCTTTGAAGACTCGCTGAACTGAACAACGTCATCCTGGCGAAGGAGGGTGTTGCAAAAGCCCGGCTGCATCCTTTACACCACAACTCTTAGCACGTCGTCCCCGCGAAGGGGAAACGCATGCGTTTCCCCCATACCGCTTTCGCGCAGAGGGGAGCGACTTCACTGACGGAACGCGCCATGGATTCCCGCCTGCGCGGGAATGACGGTTTTGGGGCCAGCAAAGGAATGCGTCTAGCGTTCTGCGACACCCTCGAAGGCCAGGATCCATGGAGCGTTCAGTCAGTGAAGGCGGTCCACTCTGAGCTGGCGCGCTATAGATTCTGGTGGGGCCGCCGAGGCCTTCGCCAGAAGTCATTTCGAGCAATGCTCGGAATGACGGTTTTTAGTGTGCAGGTGGATGCAAAGGTGTCGTCGGCGAGGGCCAGCAGCACCCCTTCACCAAGACGGCCTTGAGGCTAACGATATAAATTAAAACCGTCCCAGAGCGTTCCGTGCCTGTGTCCTCACTCCTCCTCGGGCGTCAGCCTGACCTTTTTCAGTGCCCGCTTGGCCGCCAGGCGTTCCTGCGCCGTGTTCTTCGCATGCGGCCCGGCCGCGCGCAGCTTGGCCGCGACGGCCACCGGGTTGCGCGGCTTGCCGAAATTCTGGGAAGGCTCGACGCGCAAACGCATCTTCTGCCGGGTTGCCAATGCCTTGTTCGCCATCTCGCCCTCCCTTCTTACAGCACGTAGCGCGACAGGTCTTCGTTGTCGGCCAGCTTGTCCAGGCGCGCGTTGACGTAGGCGCCGTCGATCGAAATCACCTGCCCGCTGCTGTCGCTGGCGGTGTACGACACTTCCTCAAGCAGCTTTTCCATCACGGTGTACAGGCGCCGCGCGCCGATGTTTTCGGTGCGTTCGTTCACCGAGTACGCGATCTCGGCCAGCCGGGTGATGCCTTCCGGGGTGAACTCGACCTTCACGTCTTCCGTCGCCAGCAGTGCTTCGTACTGCTTGGTGAGGCAGGCGTCGGTGCTGGTCAGGATGCGCTCGAAGTCGGCGATCGACAGCGATTCGAGCTCGACACGGATGGGAAAGCGCCCCTGCAGCTCGGGAATCAGGTCGGACGGCTTGGCCAGGTGGAAGGCGCCGGAGGCGATGAACAGGATGTGGTCGGTCTTGATCATCCCGTACTTGGTGTTGACGGTGGTGCCTTCCACCAGCGGCAGCAGGTCGCGCTGCACGCCCGCGCGCGAGACGTCGGCGCCGCCCACTTCCGAGCGCGAGGCGATCTTGTCGATCTCGTCGAGGAACACGATGCCGTTGTTCTCGACGTTGGCGATGGCCTTCTGCTTCATCTCGTCTTCGTTGACCAGCTTGGCCGCTTCCTCGTCGATCAACAGCTTCATGGCGTCGCGGATCTTGAGCTTGCGGGGCTTCTTGCGCGCCGCGCCCATGCCGGAGAACATCGACTTGATCTGCTCGGTCATTTCTTCCATGCCGGGCGGGGCCATGATTTCCATCTGCGGAGCGGCATCGGCCACTTCGATTTCGATCTCGCGCTCGTCCAGCGCGCCTTCGCGCAGTCGCTTGCGGAAGGTCTGGCGCGTGTTGTCGCCTTCCTTCTCGGCGCTCTTTTCGCCCGATTGGAAGCCGAAGTCGCGCGCCGGCGGCACCAGGATGTCGATCACGCGGTCTTCGGCCGCGTCCTCGGCGCGCTGGCGCACCTTCTTCATCTCGGCCAGGCGGGTCTGCTTGACGCCAATGTCGACCAGGTCGCGGATGATGGTGTCCACGTCACGGCCCACGTAGCCCACTTCGGTGAACTTGGTAGCCTCGACCTTGATGAACGGCGCATCGGCCAGCCGCGCCAGGCGGCGCGCGATCTCGGTCTTGCCCACGCCGGTCGGGCCGATCATCAGGATGTTCTTGGGGGTGATTTCGTGGCGCAGCGGCTCGGTGACCTGCTGGCGGCGCCAGCGGTTGCGCAGGGCGATGGCGACGGCACGCTTGGCCTTGCCCTGTCCCACCACGTGCTTGTCGAGTTCAGAGACGATTTCCGGGGGCGTCATGTTCATGATAGAGGGCATGGGTCAGTCCAGCGTTTCGATGGTGTGGGACAGGTTGGTGTAGATGCACAGCTGGCCGGCAATGGTCAGCGATTTCTTGACGATATCGGCCGGGGACAGCTCGGTGTTTTCCTGCAGGGCCTTGGCGGCCGACTGGGCGTAGCTGCCGCCCGAGCCGATGGCGCCGATGCCGTCTTCCGGTTCCAGCACGTCGCCATTGCCCGTGATGACCAGGGTGGCGTCGGCGTCGGCCACCAGCAGCATGGCTTCCAGGCGGCGCAGCACGCGGTCGGTGCGCCAGTCCTTGGCCAGCTCGACGGAGGCGCGCAGCAGGTGGCCCTGGTGTTTTTCCAGCTTGCCTTCGAAGCGGTCCAGCAGGGTAAACGCGTCGGCGGTGCCGCCGGCGAAGCCGCACAGGACCTTGCCCTGGTAGAGCTTGCGTACCTTGCGGGCGGTGCCCTTCATGACGATATTGCCGAGCGTGACTTGACCGTCCCCGCCGAGTGCGACCTGTTTGCCGCGACGCACGCACAGGATGGTGGTGCCGTGAAATTGTTCCATATCTGCCTCTGAGTTAACTAGCCTCCCCAGAATGGGGGCGCTGAACCAAATTGCAAGATATTGTCGGCGAGTTATGAACTCAGTTCGGACCCAGTTCGGAACCCAGTTCGGAACTCAGTGCTTGGACGGCACCAGGCGGCCGATTTCGTTGTAGCCGAGGAGTTTGAGCAGGGCGGCGAC
>JBKHWY010000177.1:0-8270 GCA_046566285.1 Gammaproteobacteria bacterium
CGAGTGCGTGGACGTGGCCTGGAACTCGTCGCGCACCCTGATTGAACTGATCAACAACATCCTGGATTTTTCCAAGATGGAGGCCGGCAAGGTCACGCTGGAGGAAGTCGACTACGACCTGCGCCGCCTGCTGGAGGAAGTCATCGAGCTGGTGGCCAAGCAGGCGCAGGTGCGCGACGTGGAGCTGGGCTACCTGTTCGACGGCGACGTGCCGATGCGCGTGAACGGTGATTCGCTGCGCCTGCGCCAGGTGCTGATCAACCTGCTCGGCAACGCCGTCAAATTCACCGAGCACGGCGAAGTGGCGGTGACGATCGCGCGCGCCGACACCCAGGACGGCGGGCCCGGCATCCGCTTTTCCGTGCGCGACACCGGCATCGGCATGACGCTTGAACAGCAGCAGAACCTGTTCCAGTCCTTCGCCCAGGCCGACCCGTCCACCACCCGCAAATACGGCGGCACCGGCCTGGGGCTGGCCATCTGCAAGCAGCTGGTGACCCTGATGGGCGGCGAGATCGGCGTGGAGAGCACACTTGGCGAAGGCACCACCTTCAGCTTCACGGTGGCCTGCCGGCCGGCCCACTCAAGCGTGGCCGACACCGTTTATCCGGAACTGGAGGGCGCGCGCGTGATCGTGGTCGACGAGAGCCAGATCGTGCGCGGCTTCGTCCAGCAAGCCCTGGCGCGCCACGGCGTGGCCTGCCACGCAACCCGCTGGGGCGGCGACGCGCTGCGCCAGCTGCAGGTAGGCGTCGACCAAGGCCACCCGTATGACGTGGTGATCATGGACATCGGCGCGGTGGACGACGATGGCCGCGATCTCACTCGCGAGATCGAGGTGCGCGCGCCCGGCACCCACGTGCTGATCCTGGACCACTTCGGCACCCCGGCCGGCGACACCCTGGTGGACGGCTACGTCGCCCTCGGCAAACCCCTGCGCGAAGAGCGCCTGATGCGCGCGCTGGCCGACATGCTGGCTGGCGGGCGTGCGGCGGAAGCCGTCCCGAGCAGCCAGGCGGCGCCCGAGCGCAAGGGCTTTCGCATTCTGGTGGCCGAGGATAACCGCACCAACCAGATGGTGGCGGCCGGCATGCTGGCCATGAACGGCTGCCTGTGCGAATTCGCGTCGAATGGCCGCGAAGCGGTGGAGGCGGCGCGCAACGGCGAATTCGACCTGATCCTGATGGACTGCAGCATGCCGGAGATGGATGGCTATGAAGCCACCGGCCACATTCGCGTGTTCGAGGAAAGCATCGGCCGGCGCACGCCGCTGGTGGCCATGACCGCCAACACCCAGCGCGGCGACGCCGAGAAGTGCCTCGCCGCGGGCATGGACGACTACCTGGCCAAGCCCATCACCCTGGTCGAACTGCGCCAGAAGCTGGAACGCTGGCTGCCGCACGGCGAAGCCCTGCGCGCCACGCCGCCCACCACCGACCGGGTCGAGGAACACGCCGAGAGCGCGCTCGATCACGACATCTTCGCCAAGCTGCGAGAGATCATGGGCCCGTCGCTGCCGCACGCGATCAGCCCCTTCCTGGAAGACACCCCGCAATACCTGCAAGACCTCGAAACGGCCGTGCAGTCGGGCGACGTGGAAAGCGCGCGCGCCAAGGCGCACGCCATCAAGGGTTCGTCCGGCAACCTGGGCGCGACCTTCCTGTCGCAACTGGCCAAGGAAGCCGAGGAACTGGCCCTGCAGGGTAGAACCGCCGCGATCGCCCCGCTGCTGCCACGCCTGCGCATCGCCTACAACGCCGTCTCGCAGGCGCTGGCCCATGAAGTGGGCAGCGCCGATCCGCTCGCCGAAAGCATCGAGGAAGACGTGCCCCAGGTGCTGGTGGTGGACGACGACCGCTCCACCCGCAGCACCCTGCGCTACACGCTCCAGCGCGACGGCTTCAAGGTCGAGGAAGCGGCCGATGGGGCCCAGGCCCTCACCATGCTCAAGCGCTTCCGTCCGGACGTGATCCTGATGGACGCGGTGATGCCGGTGATGGATGGCTTCACCGCCTGCGAACGCATGCAGGAGCTGCCCGGCGCGGCCGCCATTCCCGTCCTGATGATCACTGCGCTGGAAGACAATTCATCGGTCGAGCGCGCGTTCGCGGCCGGCGCCAGCGACTACATCCCGAAACCCATCCACTATGGCGTATTGTCCCAGCGCGTGCGCCGCATCATCGAAGCGAACCGCGCCGAGAAGCGCATCCGCCACCTGGCCTACAACGACCTCCTGACCGGGCTGCCGAACCGCACCCTGTTCTTCGACCTGCTGGGCCAGTCGGTGCAGAAGGCGCAGGAAAAGGCGGCCCAGCTGGCGGTGCTGTTCATGGACCTGGACCGCTTCAAGTACGTCAACGACAACCTCGGCCACGACGTCGGCGACCGCCTGCTGGTGGCCGTGGCCCAGCGCGTGCGCCGCGCGGTGCGCAACATCGACATGGTGGCGCGCCTGGGCGGCGACGAATTCACCGTCGTGCTGAGCGAAATCGACGGCGCGCCGCAAGCCGCCGCCGCCGCGCAGAGCATCAACCGCGTGCTGTCCTCGCCCTTCCAGATCGACGGGCACGACATTTTCGTCACCAGCAGCGTGGGCATCGCCATGTATCCGAACGACGGGCTGGACGTCCCCAGCCTGGTCAAGCATGCCGACAGCGCCATGTACCGCGCCAAGAAGACCAACAGCGGCTTCCAGTTCTATGAAGCGTCGATGGAGCAGACCATCTCCGAGCACGTGCGTCTGGAGAGCGACTTGCGGCGCGCGCTCGAGAACCGCGAGCTGGAAGTGTTCTACCAGCCGCAGGCCCGCTTCGACACCCAGCAGGTGATCGGCATGGAAGCGCTGGTGCGCTGGAAGCATGCCACGCGTGGCATGGTGTCGCCGGTGGAGTTCATTCCGCTGGCGGAGGAAACGGGGCTCATCAACCCGCTGGGCGAATTCGTGCTGCGCACCGCCTGCGCCCAGCTGCGCCAGTGGCTCGACGAAGGCCTGCCGCCGATGCGGGTGGCGGTCAACCTGTCGGTGCGCCAGCTGTTGCAGAAGAATTTCGCCGACACGGTCGAACACGTGCTGGTGGAAACGCGCCTGCCGGCCGATCTGCTGGAATTGGAGATCACCGAGAGCACGCTGATGGAGAATGCGCAGGATACGCTGGCCGCCCTGCACCGCCTGCGCCAACTGGGTGTGCGCCTGTCCATCGACGACTTCGGCACCGGGTATTCGTCGCTGTCCTACCTGAAGCGCTTCCCGGTCGATATCATCAAGATCGACCGCTCGTTCGTGCGCGACGTGCCGCATGACGCGGACGATGGCGCCATCATCGCCGGCATCATTGCGCTGGCCCACAGCCTGCGGCTGGAAGTGGTGGCGGAAGGGGTGGAGACGCCGGCGCAGCGCGACTTCCTGCGCCAGGCCGGTTGCGACCAGGCGCAGGGCTACTTCTTCAGCCGGCCGCTGCCGGCGGCGGAGTTCGAACAGCTGCTGCGCCAGCGCGCCTCGCTGCAGAGCGGCACGCCCGTGCCTGCTTCCGTTTAGAAACTCGTAAGAAATCGCTACCGTCAGTGGTCAAGCAACTACTTTTGGTCTATCATTCGCCGCACTTTTCAATGAGCGAATGAACAACATGAGCCACGATCATGCGCGGCGGGTGGCCCGGCCTGCGGGCGCCGCGCACCCGCGCACCGACTTCCGCACCCGCGATGTGGTCAACCAGGCCATTGCCGCCGTACCCACGCTGGGCGTGCAGCAGGTGGCCGAATTCCTGTCGTCGATGAATGTGCCGCCGGAGGTGGCGATCCGCGCGCTGGCGCCCCAGCGCAGGAAGGGCTGAGGGCTGCCTCAGCCGCGTTTTTGCGGGCGGGTGGCCTCGATATTGGCCAGCGTCTCGCGTCCCTTGTCGGTTACACGAAAGCCGCCGTCGGGGAGCGCTTCGATGTGGGATTTCATGCTCAGAAATTGCGCCACCCCGGGCGCCAGCGCCGCGTTGGCGTCCTGCGCCAGCGCCGCCAGGCCATCGATGCAGCGGCGCAACAGCAGCACCTGGCGGCCCTTGTCGGTCAGCGCCACGCTGCCGTTGCGGGCATGGTCGATCATCTTCAGGCTGGAGAGCCGCTTGGCGTTGCGGCCCACGCAAGCGTTGACCCGGTCGTGCCGCGCGCCCTTCTCGATATGCTCGAGCGCGTCGTATTCGTCAGTGGTCAAGTCTTCGTTTTTCATTGCCGCTATCCATGAGCCGTTGCAGGGGCATCATGGTAACCGCAATCGTCCGGGCCGTGAAGCACAAGGGCGCCACGGCCGCAGCGCTTCACTTGAATGCACGCATCGCGATCCACACCACGCTCAAGCCCGCCATGGCCCCGGCCAGGATCGCGGCCTGGATGGGACGGGAACGCAAAATCGACTTGCGGCCGAGATAAATCTTGTTGTGTAGCGAGTTGCCCATGATGCCCTCCGTCGCGTTCAATGGGGTGGTACAGCGTGATTTGATTATAGAAATGAATCCATGACGGCCGTGTGACCATCAGCACAAATCCGCAATTTTGTATCCACCGAGCAACAAAGTTGACGCATCCTCAAATGGCGTCAAGCGCCTAGCGCGCGCCGAACGGCGTCCGCCGCTGCTAGCATCGGGGCATTGTTCGACAAACATGGAGTTTACCGATGGCCACCACCTCACCTGAAAAAGAAGCAGCCAAAGCCCAGCCCTTGCACAACGAAGCCGACATCGGCAGCGGCGAGAAAACGCCGGGCCAGCTGGAAACGGAAAAAATGATCGAGGAAATCCCTCCGCTGCCGCCCTCGCAGGCCAACAACCAGCCGCTGCCGGGGAGCCCGGTGGAGCGGCGGCTGTAAGGAGGGCTTACAGCAAGTGGCCTCGTCCTTGGAAGGCTGCAAAACGTAAACGAGTTCCTTTGTTACCCCGGAACCGTCGTTCCCGGCCTTGGCGCCCCCCTCGGCGGGAACCCATAGCGCGCTCCTTCTGAGACCGCGTTCCACTCTGCGCGAACGCAGTATGGGTCCCGTCAAAGGGGGCCGCCAAGGCGGGGGACGACGTGCTGAAAGTTGTGGTGCAAATGGAGTGCAGTGGGACTCCAGTAACGTCCCCCTTCGCCTGGGCGAGGGTTTTGGTGCAGGCGCTACGCCTTGATCGGCGCCACCGGCTCGGTCGGTTCCTGCACGGGCGCGTTGGCTGGAGGTGGCACATCGTCCGGATTGGGCGTCGGCTTAGGATCGGCCGGCGGCGTGTCGTCCGGCTCCGGCGTGCTGTGCGCGCGGCGGTCGTCCAGGCGACGGAACTGGCCCATATCGTCGTTCAGGCTGGCCAGAAAGCTGTCATCGGTTCCAAAAATCATTTGTTTCACTCCTGTTCTTGTTAGGGTTTGCTGCAATAAAAATCCTGTCACACCAGCGGGACGGCCGGCGTGCGCGCGTTTGCGGTATCGTTGCACCGGCAACCCTCTCCATGATTGACGACCTACACGAAGGAGTGCGCCCATGTGCGGCCGCCTGGACCAGAACCATACCGCTGCCGAATACATCGCCGCCATGCGCTGGCTGGGGCTGGGTCCCGAGCTTGACAGCACTGCCCCGCCCAGCTTTAACGCAGCGCCCGGTACCTACCGTCCTCTGATGCGAATCGAAGACGGACGCCCGGTGATCCACGACGCGTTCTGGGGTTACCGGGCCGCCTGGGCGGTCGGCAAGGTGCCCATCACCATCAATGCCCGCATCGAAAAGCTGTCGAACCGCTACTGGTCCGGTCTGGTGAAGAAGGGGCGCGCTATTGTACCCGCGGACGGCTGGTATGAGTGGACGGGCGAGAAAGGCAAGAAGCAGCCCTGGCATGTTCATCTGAAAACGCGCGAGCCGATGTTCATTGCCGCCCTGCTGGCGCCCGGCCCCATCCACGAGCATGCCGCCGAAGCCGGCTTCGTGCTGATCACCGCCGACGCCGAAGGCGGCATGGTCGATGTGCATGACCGCCGGCCCATCGTGTTGACGGCCGAGGATGCCCAGCTCTGGCTGGACCCGGATTTCGCCACCCGGGATGCGGAGCATTTCCTGCGTTCGCTGGCCATGGATTGCGAACAGTTCGCCTGGCACCCGGTCAGCAAGGAGGTCGGGCGCGCCACCAACGAAGGGGCGCACCTGGCCGCCCAGCTGGACCTGCCGCTGGCTTAGCCGGCCTTAGTGGTTCTCTTTCTGCTTGGCGCCACCACCGGCACCTTCGTGGTCGCCGGCACGCTCGCGCGCCATGTGGTCATGGCTGCTCTTGTGCGGGTGGCCCGACTCGCGCTTGGCCTTGTCCTCCTCGGACTCGTGCGCGTGCTGCTGGTTCAGCGATGCGGTTGACTGGTTCTGGTTCTGCTTCGATGTCGATTCGCTCATGACGTTCTCCTGTCGAAAAATGAAGGGCCGGCGGCGGCAGCGCCCCGCCGTTTTGCGCAGACTAGCATGGATAAACTGAACACTTTGATCACCCGCTTCAATCGTGCGCACCCGGCCGCGTGCCCCTGACAACCAGTGGTCACTCGGCGTCATCGATGTACAGTCCCGACAAACGTTGTTGTTGGGCAACTATCCGCACCAATTTGGGCTACTTTTGCACCGATTTGTTACCTCGACATTTCATTGACTTGTATCAAGGCGTAACGTTACAAGTCATGAACGGGTTACCCCAACCCAGAATAATGAATGTGGAGAAGTTAATGCTAAACAACATGAAGGTGGGCACCCGCCTGCTGACCGGTTTCCTGCTGATTGCCGTGCTGGGCGCCCTGGTCGCCGCCCTGGGCGTCTACAACATGAGCACCATGAATACGGCCGCCAAGCGCGCCTACGAAAGCGACCTGCTCGGCATTTCCATGTCGAAGGAAGCCAACATCAACCTGATCTATGTAGGCCGCTCGGTGCGCAACGTGTTGCTGGCCTCGCCCGAGCAACGTCCGGCACAGATCGAAAAGTTGTACAGCGCTCGCAAAAGCATGCAGGACTTCCTGGACAAGGCCCGTCCCCTCTACTACACGGAAGCGGCGAGAGCCCTGTTCGCCAGCTTGGACAGCAATCTGGCCGAGTACGACCGCCTGTTGGCCAAGATGATCGAGATGGCGAAGGTCGACACGCCGGAAGGGGAAGCCGCTGCGACCGAGTATTTGTTCGGTACGCTTGCGCCGAAGGGCAACGTGATCGACGACCAGCTGACCGAACTGGGCAAGATCAAGGAAAAGCTGGCTGCGCAGAGCGCCGCCACCGCCGACCAGACCTACCACGCCACCCGCAACCTCTCCATCGGCCTGGTGCTGGCCAGCCTGGGTCTGGGCGTGGGCCTGGGCTTGTGGATCACGCGCAGCCTGACGCGCCAGCTGGGCGGCGAGCCGGCCTATGCGGCCGAAGCGGCCGGACGCATCGCCGCGGGCGAACTGTCCACGCCGATCGAGCTGACCGGCAATGACAGCGGCAGCCTGCTGGCCGCCATGGAATCGATGCGCAAGGAACTGATCAATATCGTCAGCCAGGTGCGTGCTGGCACCGACACCATTGCCACGGCATCGAGCCAGATCGCCACCGGCAACATGGACCTGTCGCAGCGTACCGAGGAGCAGGCCAGTTCGCTGGAAGAAACCGCTTCCTCGATGGAAGAACTGACCAGCACTGTCAAGCAGAACGCCGACAATGCGCGCCAGGCCAATGTGCTGGCGGTCTCGGCCTCGGAAGTGGCCAGCCGCGGCGGCATGGTGGTGGCGGAAGTGGTCGATACGATGGCTTCGATCAATGACTCCTCGCGCAAGATCGTGGACATCATCTCGGTGATCGACGGCATCGCGTTCCAGACCAATATCCTGGCCCTGAACGCGGCCGTGGAAGCGGCCCGCGCGGGCGAACAGGGACGCGGCTTTGCCGTGGTGGCCTCCGAAGTGCGCAGCCTGGCCCAGCGCTCGGCCGGCGCCGCCAAGGAAATCAAGGCGCTGATCAACGATTCGGTGGAAAAAGTCGATGCCGGCGGCAAGCTGGTGGACCAGGCCGGCGCCACGATGGGCGAGATCGTCACCTCGATCACCCGCGTGACGGACATCATGGCCGAAATCGCCTCGGCCAGCGCCGAGCAGACCATGGGCATCGAGCAGGTCAACACGGCCATCACGCAGATGGACGAAGTGACCCAGCAGAACGCCGCGCTGGTGGAAGAAGCGGCGGCCGCCGCCAACGCCATGCAGGAGCAGGCCGCCACGCTGTCGGCCATCGTCAGCGTGTTCCAGCTGGGCCACGAAGG
>JBKHWY010000177.1:8280-8591 GCA_046566285.1 Gammaproteobacteria bacterium
CGCGAACGCAAGGCTGCGCCGCGCGCCGTGGCGGCAGCACCGGCCGCAGCGGCATCGGCGCCCGCACCGGCAGCCGCCGTGGCGGCGCCCCAGCGCGCTCGGACTGCCCTGCCCCAGCCTCAGCTCAAGCGCCCGGCGCCGGCCAAAGTCAACGCCGAGGAATGGGAAACCTTCTGATCGAGCCGTTGATGGCCTGACCCTAGCCCTGCCGTGCCGCTGGCGCCGCCAGCACCAGGTCGCTCCGCGCGAGCGCCACGCACGGCAGGATCCACCCCTCCTGCTTTTCCTCGCGCGACAGGCCCGGCCAAGAT
>JBKHWY010000178.1:0-8580 GCA_046566285.1 Gammaproteobacteria bacterium
TGCGCGCGCATGGACACACCCGCGAAGCGATGTTCGTGGCCATCGGCATGAACGTGCTGAACCTCCTGCTCAACACCGTGCTGATCTTCGGCCTGCTGGGCTTTCCCAAGCTGGGCGTGGTGGGCGCGGCGCTGTCCACCGTCATCAGCCGCACGGTGGCCTGCATCGCCATTGCCTGGCTGGTGCGGCGCCAGATCAAGCTGCCCATCCGCCTGCGCATGCTGTCGCGCTTTTGCAAGGATTCCGCGCGCCGCATCCTCACCATCGGCATTCCCGCCGCCGGCGAAGGCCTGTGCTGGCACATGAGCTTCATGGCGATCACGTACTTCGTCGGCCAGATGGGCGTGACCGCCCTGGCCACCTTCTCGTACACCATGCAGCTGTCGATGATCATGATGATGCTGGGCCTGTCGATCGGCATCGGCACCGAGATCATGATCGGGCATATGGTAGGCGCCGGCGAATTCGACCAGGCTTACCGCCAGTTGCTGCGCTCGCTGCGCGTGGGCCTGGGTGTGACTATCGTCTCGACCTGCTGCGTGGTGGTCGCCGCGCCCTGGCTCTTTGCCCTTTTCACCGACAACGTGGCCATCGTCGCGGGCGGCGCCATGCTGGTGCGCGTGAGCCTGCTGCTCGAACCGGGGCGCACCTTCAACCTCGTCGTCATCAACTCGCTGCGCGCCACCGGCGACGCGCGCTTTCCCGTGATGATGGGCGCGTTCTCGATGTGGGGCGTGGCGGTGCCGCTGGCCTGGTTCCTGGGCCTTCACCTCGGCTGGGGACTGATCGGCGTGTGGATCGCTTTCACGGCCGACGAATGGTGCCGGGGCCTGACCATGTATGCGCGCTGGAAGAGCCGCGTGTGGGAAAAACATGCGCGCGCCGTGCATGCGCACGTGTCCAGCGCGGCGCCCGCGCAGCCGGCCTAAGCCAGCCGCACCCAGGCTTACGGCAGGCCACTGACGTAGCCTTCCTTCGGATAATCGATCACGTAGGACGCCTTGAAGCGTGCGGTTTCATTGGGCTGCAGGGTCTTCTCCCAGCCCACCAGGCCGCGCCGCTGTTCCCAGTCCTTCACGCTCGGCTCGGGACTGAGCGTGGCTTTCACGGTCACCTTGTCCGACTGGCTGACGGGCGTGGGCTCCAGCACCAGGATGTCGATCGGCTGGCGATGCAGGCTGGTGACGGCGTAGGCGTCGTCCACCCTGCGCTGCTGTTCGCGATTGAAGAAGCCGGCCTGGCCCGACTTGTCATTGCCGTGCTCGACCACCACGCGCATCAAGGGATCGCGCCCGAACGAGAACAGGAAGCGCTCTTGCGCACCCGGGTTCCAGTGCAGCGCGCCCACGTACGAGCCATCGCGATTGAGCTGCACCTGGCCGGGCAGCCACACGCCCTCGGGCCGGCTGGACTCGGCCGTCAGCACCGCCACATCATTGCTGGTACGGGGCGCGATGCGCACGCGCTGGCGTGCGGGCAGGCTTTGCCTGGCCAGCCCCACCGAGATCTCGCGGCCATCGGCCGCCAGGTTCACCCTGGCGGGCACGTCGTATTCGGTGGCGAAGCTGCCCTGGGTTTCCAGCACCGGCGCGCTGTAGTCGTCAGCAGCCACCCGGCGCGAGCCGGTCGCCATGGCCATCGCCGGCGCCGGGGGCGCGGCCATCGCGAACTGTTCGCGCACCTCCGGGGCGGGCGGGCGATAGGTCAGCAGCCAGGCCGATGGCTCGGGCGCGTACACCACCGTGGACGGCTGGCCGGTGGACAGGCGCAGCTTCACATTGCTCCAGTCCTCGCCGGTCTTCTGCGAGATGGTGGCAAGGCGCTCCAGTTCCACCGTGGAGGCTTTCGAATCGAGTGAGGCGCGGTAGGTCGGCTTCCAGCCCGCGCGGTTGACCTGGTAGCTCAGCACCACCTTGCCGGGCTGGCGCACCGACAGGAACACCGTCATCACGCGCGCCTGCTCGGCGCCGGCCTGCACCTTGGCCAGCTCGCGCTTCAACGCCTCGATCTGCTTGTCCAGCGCGCGCTTCTTCACTTCGGCGCGGTGCATGCGTCCGAGCGCATCGCTGCCGCCCTTCTGGATGGCGTCCAGCGCGCCGCCCAGCGACTTGGCATCGACGGCAGTGGTGTTTTCGCCCGAACCCAATTTCTCCAGGTAGCTGCGCACCAGCTTGGCCGACTGGTAGTCCGCATCGATCAACGCCACCTGGTCCTGCAGCGCCTCGATCTTCGCTTCCAGGTCGGCCGCGCGCGGGCTTGGGTTGTCCGCCCCGGCCTGGTCGCGCGTGAGCACCTGCCCCACCGTGATGCCGGGGTCGGCCTGCAGGCGGATGGTGTCGGTGCTGAAGTTCGCCAGCAGGCCCGTGATCTCCACCTGGGTGGCGCCGGGCGCCACCTGCAGCACGCGCTCGATGGTGGCGCTGCCGGGATACAGCGTGACGCTCTGGATGGGCGCCTCGGCGGCGCCGGCGCTGGCGGCCAGCACGGCGGAGGTGAAGGTGCAGAGCTGTTTGATGGTCATCGATAATCCTTTCAAGCCGCGCGATTGCGCTGGTTCAGGCCGCGCGATTGCGTGTGTCGGGGTCCGCCGGCGGCGTCTCGTCCCCGGCCTCGCGCTCCCACATGAAGCGCGTGGCGACATAGGCTTCTTCGACGTGTTCGTCCAGCATGACAGTGTCCTGCGGACGCCAGCTGATGGTCTCGCCGCCCGTGTACACCGGCCTTCTCTTGACCTTGAACCAGAACGCGTACAGCGCCGGCAGGAACAGGAGCGTCAGCGCGGTCGCCACCACCAGGCCGCCCATGATGGCCACCGCCATCGGGCCCCAGAACACGGAGCGCGACAGCGGAATCATGGCCAGCGCGGCCGCCGCCGCGGTGAGGATGATCGGACGGCAGCGGCGCACCGCCGATTCGACCACCGCATCCCAGGCCGGCACGCCGTTGGCGATGTCCTGCTCGATTTGGTCCACCAGGATCACGGAATTACGCACGATCATGCCGAACAGGGCGATCACACCCAGGTTGGCGACAAAGCCGAACGGGCGCTGCATGATCAGGAGCGCCATGGCCGCGCCGGCGATGCCCAGCGGCCCGGTCAGGAACACCAGCACGGCGCGCGAGAAGCTCTGCAGCTGCAGCATCAGGAGCGTGAACACGATGAACAGCACCAGCGGCACGTTCACGCTGATGGACGCTTCGGCGGCCTTGCTGTCGGCTTCCGCACCGGCCAGCGCGATGGTGTAGCCGGGCGGGAGCGACGCGCGCAATTCGCCCAGCTGTTCGCTGATCTGGTTGGAGACGGTCGGGCCCTGGATGCCATCGACCACATCGCTTTGCGCCGTGATGGCCCATTCGCGCCCTTCGCGCCACACGACGCCCGGCTCCCACACGAAACGGGCGCGCGCCAGCTGGGCAATGGTCACCGACTTGCCCGAGGCGGTGGGGATGTTGGTATCGTTGAGCACTTCCAGGGTGGCGCGTTCCTCGACTGGCTGGCGCACGACGATGTCGATGAGCTTATTGTCTTCGCGGAATTGACCGATCGGGGTGCCCGACAGGATGGTGTTGGCCGCCCGCATGACGGTCAGCGAGGTCACGCCCAGGGCGCGCAGCTTGTCCTGGTCCAGGTCCAGACGCAGCACCTTGACCGATTCGTTCCAGTTGTCGTTCACGCCCACCGTGTTCGGATTGGCGCGCATGATGGCCTTGACCTTGTCGGCGTACGCCCGCACCACGCCGATTTCCGGTCCGGCCACGCGGAACTGCACCGGATACGGCACCGGCGGGCCGTTGGGCAGCAGCTTAACCCGCCCGCGCACTTCCGGAAAATCGTTCTTGAACAGCTCGACGATCTTCAGGCGCAGGGCATCACGGCTGGCCAGGTCCTTGGCCAGCACCACGATTTGCGAGACGTTTGACTGCGGAAAGATCTGGTCCAGCGGCAGGTAGAAGCGCGGGCTGCCGGTGCCGACATAGCTGGTGATGCTTTCGATTTCCGGCTGCTTCTTCATCAGCGCTTCGAACTTCTTGACCTGCGCTTCGTTGGCGGCGAACGAGGTGCCCTCGGGCGACCACATTTCCACCATCAGCTCGGGGCGGCTGGAATCCGGAAAGAACTGCTTTTCAATGAACTTGAAGCCGAACACGCCCAGGGCGAAGATGCCCAGGCTGACGGCAATCGTGGTGCGGCGCCAGTGCACGCACCAGTTCACCACGCGCCGGAACTTTTCGTAGCCGGGCGAATCGAAGAGTTCAGAATGTCCGTCCGCGTTCTCATGGGGTTTCACCTTGAGAATCATGTAACCGAGATAGGGGGTGAACACGACCGCAACAACCCACGAAATCAGCAGGGCCAGAGCGTTCACGGAAAACATCGAGAAGGTGTACTCGCCGGCGGCGGACTTGGCCAGTCCGATCGGCAGGAAGCCTGCGGCGGTGATCAAGGTTCCCGTGAGCATCGGCATCGCCGTGGAGGTGTAGGCAAAGGTCGCCGCTTCGAAGCGAGACATGCCCTCCTCCATCTTGCGCACCATCATCTCGACCGCAATGATCGCATCGTCCACCAGCAGACCGAGCGCGATGATCAGTGCACCGAGCGAGATCTTGTGCAAATCGATGTCCAGCATGCGCATGCACAGGAAGGTAATCGCCAGCACCAGCGGAATCGTCAGCGCCACGACGAGGCCGGGGCGCACGTCGAGCTTGAGCGGCTTGCGCTGCAGCCCCAGGGCCAGGAAGCTCACCAGCAGCACGATGGCAATGGCTTCGGCCAGGGTGTGCAGGAACTCGCTGACCGAGGCGGTGACGGCGCGCGGCTGGTCCGACACGCGCTGCAGTTCGATGCCCACCGGCAGCTTGGAACGGATCTCGGCCACACGCTCGTCCAGGCCCTTGCCCATCTCGATGATGTTGCCGCCCTTCTCCATCGAGATGCCCAGGCCAATGACTTCGCGGCCGTTGAAGCGCATTTTTTCGCGCGGCGGGTCCTGGTACTGGCGCTTGATGACCGCAAAGTCGCCCAGGCGGAAAGTGGTGCCGTTGGCGCGTAACTCGAGGTTTTCCAGGTCCTTGAGCGTGTTGAGCGCGCCTGTCACGCGCACCTGCAAATCGTCGCTCGGGGTGACCAGCACGCCGGTCGACTCGACATTGTTCTGGGCCGCGATCTGGCCGGCGATGGCTTCCAGCGGCACACCGATCTGGGCAAACTTTTTATGGGAGAACTCGATGATGACTTTTTCGTCCTGAACACCGAACTGCTCGACCTTGGCCACCAGCGGCACGCGCAGCAATTGCTGGCGCACGAGGTCGGCGTAATCCTTCATCTCGGCATAGGTGAAGCCGTCGCCGGACAGCGCGAAAATCGAGCCGTAGGTGTCGCCGAACTCGTCGTTGAAGAACGGACCGATGACCCCGGCCGGCAGGGTTGGACGGATGTCGCCGATCTTCTTGCGCACCTGGTACCAGCTCGCGGGCACGTCGCGCGGCGGCGTCGATTCGCGCAGCTGGATCAGAATAATGGTCTCGCCCGGCTTGGAATAGCTCTTCACCCAGTCGATGTAGGGGGTTTCCTGAAGCTTTTTTTCCAGCTTGTCGGCCACCTGCTCGGCCATCTGCACCGCCGTGGCGCCCGGCCAGATGGCGCGCACGACCATGATGCGGAAGGTGAACGGCGGGTCTTCGTCCTGGCCCAGGTGGGTGTAGCTGACCACGCCGCCGATGAGCAGCGCGGCGATCAGGTAGCGGATGAGCGGTATGTGTTCGAGTGCCCAGCGCGACAGGTTGAAGCTCTTCATTTAGCCGCTCCAGCCACGGCCATCGTCGATTGCTCGGCCGAACTGGTGCGTTCGTGCGGCAGCAGCGTGACCTGCTGGCCGGACTTGAGCAGGTTCACCCCGGCCGTGACGATGGTCTGGCCGGCGGAAATACCGCCCGTTACCAGCACATCGTTGCCGGCCACGCCGCTCAGTTGCACGGGCACCAGGCGCACCCGGTGGTTCTCGACCAGCCAGACCGAGGTCACATTGTTCTCGTGATGCAGGGCCGACAGGGGCACGCGGATGCGCGACTGCGCCGTGGTGGAGGTGAACTGCACCAGCGCCGTCATGCCCAGTTTCACGTCCGTGCTGTCGGGAATCGAGACCTTCGCCGCATAAGTGCGGGTGGCAGGGTCGGCCACCGGGGAGACTTCGCGCACCTTGCCGGGGATGATTGCATCGGGCTTGGCCCAGGTACGCACCGTCACGTCGCTCACCTGGCGCAAGGTATCGACCTTGTCTTCCGGCAGGCCGATCACGATCTCCTTCTCGCCGCTCTTGGCCACCGCCACCACCGGCATGCCGGGCGCGACCACTTGCCCCACCTCGGCGGCCACCTGGGTCACCACACCGTCCACGTCCGACACCAGGGTGGCGTAGTTGGCCTGGTTGCTGGAGCCGAAATAGCCGGCCTGGGCCGCATCCACATTGGCCTGGGCGGCATTGAAGCTGGCCAGCTTCTGTTCCAGCACGGCCTGGCTGACGAAATTCTTGACACGCAATTCCTGGAAACGCTTGAGTTCGGCTTTGGCGAGGTCCCGGGCCGTCTCGGCGGCGCGCAGCGAGGCTTTGGCGCCGGATTGCGACAATTGCAAATCTTGCGGGTCGAGGCGCATCAACGCTTGTCCCCGTTTAACAACAGTTCCTACGTCCACCAGCCGGGTGGTGATCTTTCCGGCCACCCGAAAGCCCAGCCGCGACTCCACCCGCGCACGCACTTCGCCCGGGAATTCGGCGTTTAATCCGACGTTGCTGGCATCGACCACCATGGCCCGTACGGGGCGCACTTCCTCGGCCTTGGGAGCGTCCTTGGAACAGGCGCTGACGAACAGCGCGGCAGCGAGCAGGACTGGTACAGTCCCGACTGCGCCACGGCAAGCGTGGCCACGGCGAAGGACCGAAACAAACGTGGAAGCGAAAACGGAAGTGAAAGCCAACACCATGAAATCCTTTACCATGCGGTGGGGAATGCATTACTGCAAAAAGCAACTTTTCGTTATCGCAATATATTACTACCCGGCACGTCAAATAAGCTAACTGACTGATTGGTTAGTTATTATAATAACGCAACGTTTTTACCAAATGACTCCCGAGTCATTTAAAGTCATGCCTGTAGAACATTACGAGAATTTCCCAGTCGCATCGTTTTTGCTCCCCAAGCGACTGGTGCCTGCGGTGGAGGCCATCTACGCGTTTGCGCGCAGCGCCGACGATCTGGCCGACGAAGGCGATGCCAGCCCCGCCGAACGCCTGGCCGCACTGGAGGCTTACGAAGCCGCGCTGGACTCGATCGGCCGCGGCGAAGCGCAGGCCGACCCGATGTTCGAACGCCTGCGCGGCGTCATCGCGCAATACCGGCTGCCCTTGCAGCCTTTCCGCGACCTGCTGTCGGCCTTCAAGCAGGACGTCGGCACCAAACTGTACGGCAGCTACGAACAATTGATCGACTATTGCCGCCGCTCGGCCAATCCGGTCGGGCGCCTGATGCTGTTGCTGTACGGCGCGGCCGACGAGCGCAACCTGCGCGATTCGGATGCCATCTGCACCGCGCTGCAACTCATCAACTTCCTGCAGGACGTGGCCATCGACCGGCGCAAGGAGCGCATCTACCTGCCGCTGGAAGACCTGGAACGTTTCGGCGTACTGCCCCAGCAGCTCGACAGCGGCGACACCAATCCGGCCTGGCGCACGCTGATGCAGTTCGAAGTCAAGCGCGCGCACCCTGATGCTCGAAGGCGCGCCCTTGGCCCGCCGCCTGCCCGGGCGCATCGGCTGGGAACTGCGCTTCGTGGTGCAGGGCGGCCTGCGCATCCTCGACATGATCGAGGCGGTGGACTACGACGTGTTCCGGCGCCGCCCGGCGCTGGCCGGCTGCGACTGGCTGACGATCGGATGGCGCGCCGTGCGGATGTAAGTGCGGACGTAAGCGTTCGCACGGTCCAGGAAACCGTGCAATCGCCCCGTACGGGACGGGCCAAGTAGAATAGCGGCTTTCGCAACACCGAACGTAGCTTCCAGACCATGTCTCCTGACGAATACTGCCAAGAAAAAACCGTCAAAAGCGGCTCCAGCTTTTACTACAGCTTCCTGTTCCTGCCGCCGGAACGCCGGCGCGCGATCACGGCGCTGTATGCCTTTTGCCGGGAGGTGGACGACACGGTGGACGAATGCACCGACCAGTCGATCGCACGCATCAAGCTGGCCTGGTGGCGCAATGAGGTCAGCAACACCTTCAAAGGCCAGCCCGAGCATCCGGTCATGAAGGCCCTGCAGCCCCACATTGCGCCCTACCAGCTGCAAGAGCAGCACCTGCAAGCCATCATCGACGGCATGGAGATGGACCTGGACCAGACCCGCTACCTCGACTACACGGCCCTGCAGCGCTACTGCTGGCATGTGGCCAGCGTGGTCGGCATCCTGTCGGCCAGCATCTTCGGCGCGACGTCGCCCGCCACGCTGCAGTATGCGGAAAAGCTGGGGCTCGCGTTCCAGCTCACGAACATCAACCGCGACGTCGGCGAGGATGCACGCAAGTCCCGCCTTT
>JBKHWY010000179.1:0-8578 GCA_046566285.1 Gammaproteobacteria bacterium
GGGAAGAAAACCGGTGCAGCTGGCATCGGTGTCGCAGCGCCCCTCGAATTCGCGCCCGGAGGCGGCGTCGCGCGCCGGGCGCGGCAGGCGGCCGTTGGCCACCGCAAAGCCGATCAGCGCATCGCGCGCTTCCTTCAGGGCCGCCTGGGTACGCCGCTCGGGGCCGGCGCGCAGGTCGAGGCGCCCTGCCCCGCTCAGGAACAGCGAGACCGCGCCCAGGCCCAGCACGGCCAGCAGCAGCAACAATGCCGCCCCTGCCTCGTGCCGCCGCATGCGCTCGCCAATCAGGCCGCTGGCGGGCTCTGACGACGTACCGCTTCCTTCAGGAACAGGCCGATGAAGGCCATGTCCTCGATGAAGTAGCGGCGGAACATGCGGCGCGGCTCCTGCAGGAAACGGTAGAACCATTCCAGGCCGGACTTCTGCATCCATACCGGTGCGCGCTTGACCTTGCCCACGGCCACGTCGAAGGTGCCACCCACGCCCATGGCGAACGGGATCTTCATCTGGGCCTGGTATTTGCCGAGGAATTGCTCCTTCTTGGGCGAACTGATCGCCACGAACAGCAGGTCGGCCTTGGCGGCGGTGATCTGCTCGACCACGGCCAGTTCCTCTTCCGGCTTCCAGTAGCCGTTGCGGTAGCCGGCCACGGTCAGGCCGCGGTATTTCTGCTCATAGGTCGACTTGACGCCCGAGACGACTTCCTCGCGCGCGCCCAGCAGGAACACGCGCCAGCCCTTTTCGGCGGCGCGCTTCATCAGCGCTTCGAACAGGTCAACGCCGGCCACGCGCTCCTTGATCGGACGGCCCAGGAGGCGCGAGGCCCATACCACCGGCATGCCGTCGACGTTGATGAGGGCGCACTCGTTGATGATCTGGCGCAGTTCGGGATCGCGGCTGGCCTTGACCAGCTTGTCCACGTTGACGACCACGTGCTGGTGCGGCGTGCCGGCGGCAATGAAACCTTCGACGCGCTGCAGGGTTTCTTCCATGGACAGGTTGTCCATGTGGCAGCCCATCATGCTGATGCGGTTGGGATTCTGGCTGTGCTGGGGTTGGCTCATGCTTTGGCTCCGGACAGGTCACGTGACAACTCGCGCGACAGCACTCCGACGATACGCTCGGCGGCCTTGCCATCCCACAGGTGCGGACGGCGGCCCTGCTTTCCCTCCCCTTTCAGCACCTGGCGCGCCGCTTCGACGATGCGCACCGGATCGGTGCCGGCCAGCACGTTCGAGCCTTCGTCCACGGTGACGGGACGCTCGGTGTTCTCGCGGATCGTGATGCAAGGCACGCCCAGGGCGGTGGTTTCTTCCTGCAGGCCGCCGGAATCGGTCAGCACCACGGCGGCATCCTTCCACAGGTTGAGGAAGGCCATGTAGGCTTGCGGGCCCACCAGGGTGATGTTCGGGCCCAGGTCGATGCCGAACGATTCCAGGTTGGCGCGGGTGCGCGGGTGCACCGGGAAGATCAGCGGCAAGTCCTGGGCGATCTCCAGCAGCGCGCCGGCCACCTTGCGCATGGCGGCGGCATCGTCCACATTGCTGGGGCGGTGCAGGGTGACCACGCCGTAGCGCCCGCCACCCGCCTGGCGGGATGCTTTCCATTCGCTGGTGTCGAAGGTCGCGCCGGTGCTGCCGGCCAGCTTGTCGGCCTGGTACAGCACGTTGTCGACCATCACGTGGCCGACGTAGTGGATGGTGTCCTCGGCCTTGCCTTCCTTGCGCAGGTGGTCCACGGCCGACGGTTCGGTGACGAAGAACCAGTCGGTGATGCTGTCGGTGACGAGGCGGTTGATCTCTTCCGGCATGGTCATGTCGCCGCTGCGCAGGCCGGCTTCCACGTGTGCCACGGGAATGTTGAGCTTCTTGGCCGAGATCGAGCAGGCCAAGGTCGAATTGACGTCGCCCACCACCAGCACCGCATCCGGGCGCTTGGCCTGGCACAGCTCCTCGAACGCGACCATGATGCGCGCGGTCTGCTGGGCATGGCTGCCGCCGCCGGCGCCCATGAACACGTCCGGCTGGGGAATGCCGAGTTCTTCGAAGAACACCTCATTCATTTCACGGTCGTAGTGCTGGCCGGTATGGATGATCTGGAAGCTCAGCGTCGACTGTTTTTGCAGCGCACGAACGATCGGCGCAATTTTCATGAAGTTGGGTCGGGCACCCGCGACCAGATAAATCAGAGGCATAGAAATCCGCAGCAGTGTTAAAAGTTCAATTATAGACAGAAAGGAAGCAAGACAGTGTTATTTTGCTAATTTATCAACATGACGCCGTGGGCTGGCCCTCAGCTGGCGATGCGCTCGGCCATGGCCTGCTCCACGTTGTCCAGGCGCATCACAAAGCGGTGCTTGGCATTGCGGGTGGCGACAAAAGGACGATTGATGGCAAAGCGCACCACGTCGAATTTCAGTCCGGCCCGGATCCGCTCCAGGTAGGGCGGATGGTCGAAGGCCGGATCGGCGCAGTGCACGATCACCACCAGTTCGCGCCGGTCGTACACCACCTGGAATTCGCTGATGCGGCGGTCTTCGCGGAACAGGTGGGTGAAGAATTCCGAGTGCACGGCATTGCCGTGCGCATCCTCGACCATATCGTTGGCGCGCCCCACCACCTTGGCGATCAGTGGAAAGCCGCGTCCGCACTTGCAGGGCGCGTCGGCCATCGTGACGAGGTCGCCGGTATCGTAGCGCGGCAGGAAAAACGCGTCGTTGGACAGGTCGGTCGAGACCAGCCGGCCGTCATCCTGCACTTCGGTGTAGGCACGCTGGCTGATCAGGTGAAATCCATGGCGTTCCTCGCACTCGAAGGCCGACACCCCGGCGTCGTTGCAGCCGTACTGGCTGTAGCACGGCACCCCGAAGGCCGCTTCGATGGTGACGCGCATCGCGGGGGTCAGGACTTCGGCCGTGCACACCACCCCGCGCAGGCGAAACGCCGGCTTGATGCCGGTGCGCTGGATGTGCAGGGCCAACTGGTGGATGGCGGAAGCGTAGCCGTAGAGCAGGCGGCAGCCACCGGCGGCGATGCCTTCGGCGTAGCGGGTGAGCTTTTCCGGTGACATGTCGAAGGCCGAAAACACCTGCACATTCATCAGCTTGTAGTAGATCTTCTGCTTGTAGCCGGTGCCGAACAGCGAGGTGCCGGCCAGGAACGCGACCGGCTCGCCCAGCCGGTAGCCGCTCACCCGCCAGCTCAGCAGGATGGCCGCCCACAGGTAGGACTGGGCGCGCGTGCCGGTGAAGTATACGAACGGTTCGCCGGTCGAGCCGCCGGTTTTCTTGCGGATCAGCTTGCCGCGATAGTCCGGATTGAGCAACTGGTCGCGGTGGGCGTTGGCAAAAGCCTTGTCGATGACGGGGAAGTCGGCGAAGTGCTTGTAGCGGGCATACAGGGGGACGGCAGCGCGAACGCGCTCGCTGTACTCGGCCAGCATGGCGTGCTGGCGCTGGGCCAAGGTACCCGGGGCCTCGAATTGCAGGGCTTCGAGTTCGCGCAGCAGCGCCACCGAATTGGTGCCACGGATCAGGTCGATCAGCCCGAAGCGCAGGCGGCCTAACAAGGGTTGAACTTCAGAACCTGCACCTGCCATTGCCTACCTCATGGTGAATGTACTGGTGGTCCGCCCCCGCGATGAGGCAGGCCACACTAGCCGCGAATTTGGTCAAGATTATAACATTTTGCCCACTCACGGCGCTCGCGTGCGCCCCGGCACGACCGATGGCGGCCGCAGCGCTGGTTCCAGGTAGCGGGCGGCCGACAGGCTCACACCAGGACGCATGTGCACCGTGTCGGTGTACTTGGGCTCCCCATTGGCATCGACCACCGGGCAGCGCAGTTGTGGGCAGAGTGTATCGATCGGATCGATTAAGGTGGCGCCGGTCGTGGCGGCGATACCCTGCAGGCGGGCACGGGCGGCCTGGTGCGCTTCGTTGAACTGGCGAGCATCGAATGGCTCCAGATGCGCTTTCGGACGGATCTGGTGCAAGCGCGAGCCCTCCACCATGGCGCGCGGATCGAAGGCCGCGCCAGCGGGGGGCGTCATCAGCAGAAACACCCGCTTGCCGGCGGCGCGCAGCCGGGCCAGCGAGTTTTCCAGCGCCGTAAACGCCGCCTCCTGGGCGCGCGTATCCGGGAACTGGCGCCCGTCCATGATCAGGTCGGTGTAGTCGCGGTTGAAGTAGCCATACCAGGCGCCGCCCACCAGCACCGTATCGACATCCGTGCTCAGGGCCAGATGCAAGGCTGCGTGCACTGTCTGGGTGCACTTGGAGAACTTAATTTGTGGTAGGCGTACGGCGCCTTCGATGGGCGGGCAGCCGCCCGCCGTGCCGAACACCACCGCGCGGCGCGCCTCTGGATGGGCTTTCAGGAATTCGGTGACAAACACCCCGTATTGCTCGACCACCGAATCCCCCAGCAGCACGGTGGTGCCCTGCCCCCTCCCGACGACCTGCTGAAACGTGACGCCGGCATGACTGAGCGGGCGCATGGCCGCGGTGGGGAAACCCAGGTCGTTGAGCGCGTTCAGGTAGCGGTCGGCGCCATTGGTCTGAAGGCGCGGCGCAAGCTGGCCGCCCCACATCAGCAGACCGAGCCCGCCCGCGACCACCATCAGCGCACACAGCAGCCTGACCTGGAGACCACGCCCCACACGTCGCTTGAGCGGCAGTTCGAGCAGGCGATAGGTGAGGAAGGCGAGCAGCAGGGAGCCGGCCACGGCGGCGAGCTTGACTAGTGCGGGCGGCTTTTCCCCGTACAGGATGAAGGTGAACGACAATAGCGGCCAATGCCAGAGGTAGAAGGGATAGCTCACCAGGCCCAGCTGCACGGCCAGCGGCTGCGCCAGCACGCGGCGGTTGATCCAAGCGTCGCTGCCGGCCAGAATCAGGAGACTGGCGCCCAGCACAGGGGCAAGCGCCCACCAGCCTGGAAAGGCAGTCTGCTCGGTGACAAGCAGCCCGGCCAGCAGGAGTGCTCCGACACCGGCGAACGCCATGGCGCCGCTCCAGCGCGCCAGACGGTGAATGTGGTGGCGCTGCACGTGGGCGCAGATGCCGCCGACCATCAGTTCCCAGAATCGCGTTACCGGGGAAAAATACCCTTCGGTCGGCGAGTGGTAGGTCGCGTACAGGCTATACGCGAACGACACCGCAAAGATCACCAGCGCAGGCTTGAGGAAGCGCGTGCGGAAGCGATAGCTCAGCCACAAGAGCAAGGGCCACACAATATAGAACTGCTCTTCGACGCCGAGCGACCACAGATGCAGCAATGGTTTGGTGGTGCTGTTGTTGTCGAAGTATCCGGTTTCGCTCCAGAAGGTCAGGTTGGCGATGAAGGCCGCCCCCGACGCAATGTGCTTGCCCAACTGCGCCAGTTCGTTACGCATCAGGACTGCCCAGCCCAGTGCCAGCGTGACGAACATCACCAGCAGCAAAGCGGGATAGATACGCCGCACCCGGCGGGAATAGAATTCAAGAATGGAAAACGAGCGCGCTTGCAAGTCGCTCAAGATGATCGAGGTGATCAGAAAGCCGGAGATGACGAAGAAAATATCCACGCCGATAAAGCCGGACTGAAGCCAACGCGGCCAGGCGTGGAACACCACGACCAGCAGGACCGCGACGGCGCGCAGGCCGTCGATATCGGGACGATAAGGCTGTGCACCATGGGCGCCATGGATGGCGGCGGACATGGCTGCAGGCTGCTGGGTGGCAGGCGCGGCACCGGCGGCCACAGCGGTGCCGGATCGGGAAAATGCTTGCATGGTTGGCGTAGAAGTCGGTGACGGCAAAGAGTGATTGGGTGCTTGAATCAGAACCAAACCGGATGAAATCCGGTGGAAGTCCGGGCCTCCCAGGGCGACGGCGCACGCTCACGGGGCGCCGACAAAAAGTTGCCAATTCTACCATGCAGCGGCGCTGCGGGGCGCACGTTTTCCCGACCGACGTCACGCGGACTGCGCCTGTAAAAAAAAAGCCGGGCATGCAACGCATGCCCGGCCGTTGGCCGAATGAGGAGCGGCAGACGAGGTGCGCCGCACCGAACTTATTTGACTGTCACGTCCGTATCCGTCACCGAAACCACCTTGCCAGCGATCGTGATGGTCGCGTTATACCCGCTAAAGCTGAAGACCGGCTTGGTGATCGAGCAGTCACTACGCAGCACCGAGATGATCAGACCGCGGTTCTTGGCCGTCGTGTATGAAAACTTGTTCCAGTAATGCGGCGTTGCCGCCACCGTCGGCGCCGGAAAATAGCCTGAGCTGGTAGTCAGCGCGGTCGGGTCGGGCGAGCCAACCGACCCGCACAACTCGGCCGGGGCCATGCTTGCATAGAAACCGCCGCCATTTCCGGTGAGCGCCACGCTGGTATGCAGGTTGTACTCGTACTTGCGTGGCGTTGTACTGTTGAGCTGATCAACCGTCACCAGCGTCGATGGACGAATGAATATCACGGTACGCTTGGCCTGGGTGAGCTTGCCTCCATAGGCCGCGGTCGCGTCGCCGGTCGTGATGTCGAATTCGGCCGACTGCAGGAACTTGGTCAGCTTGCCCGCGGCGGCCCGCTCTCCCAGGCCGGTGGCGCCCAGACTTTGACCATTGCCGCCATCAAAGGTGATCGCGTTGTGTGCCTTTGTCTGCTTGTAATAGTCGCGCCAGTGCGGTGAGTTGTAATAATCGTAATGGCCGCTGTCCATCGCCAGCACCTTGCCTTTGGAATACATGACAAAGCTGTTCTGGTCGCCGTGCGAGTGGTTGATGGACCCGAACGGACTGCTCTTAAAAAATACCGAGGTGCGATCGCGATCCAGGAGCGAGCTGTGCATGGCTGCCCAGCCCACGATCGGGAAATACGCCCCATTCGGCTGAGTACTCGGCAGCGCGACGGCCGAGCCATATTCGCGCGGACTGAGCACAATGTGCAGGCGCGCATAGTCTTCCCCACTCTGTTGCTTCACGTACCAGCGCGACAGCGTCGTTTCGGAGCGGTTCATGATGGCTTTGCCAAAGCGGGCCCAGTCTTCCGCACGGTTGACCTCGGCGCCGTCGCCGAATACGCCGGCCGGGGTTCCGGGTGGCAGGGCGTAGGCGATGAAGCGGGCGAATTCGGTCAGCCAGGGCTTCTTGTAGAAGGGCACGCCAAGCACGCGCTCGATCAGGTCCCAGTAGATCAGCGATTCACCAGCGTCCCACTCGGCATAGCTCGACCCGTTGGCAAAGCCGCCGTCGTCACCACCCCATGGGCTGACACTGGCCACATACACGGGCAGCGAGCTGCGCAGCCAGGCGTTGACGTTGTAGTGCTCACCGCGAACGATCAGCAGCGCACCGACGAACTTGCCCAGCGCGTTGAAAGCGATGCCATTTTCCGGATAGGCCTTGACGGTATCGGCCACCTTGGCCAGGCCGGAATTGCCGCAGGCAGTGATAACGTCGCGCACCATCTGGCGGTCGGCCGAGGTCATGCTCGAGTAGGTGAAATCGTAGGCGAGCGCAAAATACCAAGCGTAGTTGCGGGTTTCGGAAACGTCACCGGCACATTTGCGATTGAGCACAGCCGGGCCAAACAGGCCCATCCGGCCACGCATTTCAGTCAGGTACCAAGTGTCTTTCGTGAAATAGAACGCAACAGCGGCTTCAGCCATGCCTTCCAGCATCCGCTCCTGCTGCCACCATGAACTCATGCGCGTGGTATTGTCATCCGATTTGATCTGCGCCAGCAGGGTACTGCTGGCGGTCGTATAGGAATTGCGCCTCAGGTAACCCGTCAGCGCGGTCAACGATTTGGCACGCTCGCTCTTGATCGCGGCCGCGATGCCAGCGAAATCCGCTTGCCCCTTGAACAGGCGGGGGTGGGCCATGGTCGGGGTAGTGGCATCAAATTTGTCAATTGCGGAGGTCAGCGAAGTCGGGCTCAGGGCCGCCGTGATCGCTGCCAACTCGGTGCTTGTGTAAGTGGCGGTGGGTACAGTAAACTGTGCCGATGCCACCCCTGCAACACCCGCTAGAACGACTGTAGCAAGTGTGCTAATTAATTTCTTCATGCAGCCAACTCCTCATAACGTCGCCGAAGACGAAGTATTACTGTTTCGACCATGTACTCGGACTGAACCCTTTCAAGTCCACGCATAGCCAACGTATCCGTGCGGATATTATCGGTCAAAATGCGCAAAATTGAGGCAGCGAGTTCATCAATTTCCTTGATTGGAACCACACTTCCGCTCTTGCCATGAGCCAACATATCTGGTATGGCGCCGACGTCCGTAGCCACCACGGGCGTGCCATACGACATGGCTTCCAGGATTGTCATTGGCATTTGTTCAAAATGCGACGGCAGGACGAACACGGCAGCGCGCGCCAGCAACACGGCCTTTTCCGCAGGACCCACCCAGCCCGGACACGTCACGGCGCCGGCCACGCCCAGTTCCCGCGCCAGCGTCTCGACGGCCGCGACATCGCCGTCGCCGCCCAGCATCAGCCGGGTCTGTGGGCGCGCGGCGTGCACGATGGCAAACGCACGGACCAGGTCAAATACCCCTTTTTTTTCTTCCAGCCGGCCGAGGAACAGGAT
>JBKHWY010000180.1:0-8548 GCA_046566285.1 Gammaproteobacteria bacterium
CGCGCGCGGATGCGCGCCTGCAGCTCGGCCAGTGGCGACAGGCCGCGGGCGAGGGCAAACCACACCAGCGCCAGCACGATGGGCAGGATGATGAACTGGGGTAGGATCACGCCCTTGATGATTTCGTTGGCCAGGAGGGCGCGCTTTTCCAGCGTCTCGGCCACCTGCACCAGCGCGAACTGGGGCTCCTCTAACCGGTCGGCCAGCGGGCGCAGGTTGACGTAGCTGAAGGCCACCCGCACCGGCGTGCCGTGCATGACATCGTTACGGAAGTGCACCGTGCCGCTGCGGTAGCGGTCTTCGTCCTGGGGCTGGGGCAGGTCGCGGTCGCCGTCGATGACCTGCTTCTGCGGCCCGACGATCTGGATGTAGACATTGTCGACGTCGTCGGCGCGCAGCACGTCGCGCGCGCTGCCGGGCAGGCGCGAAACCACCCGGCCGTCGATTTCCTTGACCTGCTGGGCCAGCACCGTGACGCTGTCCTCGAGCGCATGGTCGAATGGCTGGTTGGCGATCGACTTGGCCACCAGGTAGGTGATCGCAATGCTCATCGGCCAGAGCAGCAGCAGCGGCGCCAGCATCCAGTCGAGGATCTCGCCGAACAGCGAATGCTGGATGCTCTCGTCGGCTTCGGCCTTGGGCGGCTCGTACGGCAGCGGTTCGGGCGCGGGCGCGGCCGGGTGCAGCAGGCCGGCCTCCAGGTCGTTCACTGCGGTTCGGCTCCAAGGGGGCGCGGCGCATCGCTGAATTTCTCCAGGCAGTAGCCCAGGCCGCGCACGGTGGCGATGCGCACGCCCGGCACCTCGATCTTTTTGCGCAGGCGGTGCACGTAGACTTCGATGGCGTTGTTGGACACTTCCTCGCCCCACTCGCACAAGTGGTCCACCAGCTGCTCTTTTGAAACCAGCCGCCCGCTGCGCGCCAGCAGCACTTCCAGCAGGCCCAATTCGCGCGCCGACAGGTCCAGCATCTGGTTGTTGATGTAGGCGCTGCGGCCGATCTGGTCGTACACCAGCGGGCCGTGGCGGATCACCGCCGGGCCGCCGCCGGCGCCGCGCCGGGTCAGGGCGCGCACGCGCGCTTCCAGCTCGGACAGCGCGAACGGCTTGGCCATGTAGTCGTCGGCGCCCAGGTCGAGCCCGTTGACGCGCTGCTCGACCGAATCGGCCGCCGTCAGGATCAGCACCGGCAGCAGCGACGAGCGCGCGCGCAGGCGGCGCAGCACTTCGAGGCCGGACAGCTTGGGCAGGCCGAGGTCCAGGATCAGCAGGTCGAATTCCTGGGTGGACAGGGCGGTGTCGGCATCCTGGCCATTCTTCACGCAGTCGATGGCATAGCCGGACTGGCGCAAGGAGCGCGTCAGGCCGTCGGCCAGTACGCTATCATCTTCGGCAAGTAAAATACGCATGGTGGGTGGAGGCGTTCGACGAGGACAGCTCGTCCGATAGGCCTATTGTGTTGCATTTGGCTTGACGAGGGAAGTTTTTCGGATTTATTCGCGTGCGTGCTTGCGATTATTTGCGTGCGCACTTGCGCAAACCACTGTTTATATATACAGTATCGCTTTGTGACATGCGATAGAAGCGCATTGACTGCTAACCCGGCCTGATAGGACTGAGATAAAGCTATGGACGACAAGAAAGTTTCACTGAACGCTGGCGAAAAAGGCAAGGCACTGGCTGCCGCGCTGGCGCAAATCGAGAAGCAGTTCGGCAAGGGCTCCGTCATGCGCATGGACGCCAACTCGCCGGTGGAAGAAGTGCAAACCGTCTCGACCGGTTCGCTGGGTCTGGATATCGCGCTGGGCGTGGGCGGTCTGCCGCGCGGCCGCATCATCGAGATCTACGGTCCGGAATCGTCGGGTAAAACCACGCTGACGCTGCAAACCATCGCCCAGATGCAAAAGCTGGGCGGCACCTGCGCCTTCATCGACGCCGAGCACGCGCTCGACGTGACCTACGCGCAAAAGCTGGGCATCAACCTGTCCGACCTGCTCATTTCGCAGCCGGACACCGGTGAACAGGCGCTGGAAATTGCCGAGCTGCTGATTCGTTCGAATGCAATCGACGTCGTCGTTGTCGACTCCGTCGCCGCACTCGTGCCTCGTGCTGAAATCGAAGGCGAGATGGGCGATTCGCACGTCGGTCTGCAGGCGCGTTTGATGAGCCAGGCGCTGCGTAAGATCACGGGTGCCGTGAACCGTTCACGCACGGCTGTCATCTTCATCAACCAGATCCGCATGAAGATCGGCGTCATGTTCGGCAGCCCGGAAACCACGACCGGCGGTAACGCGCTCAAGTTCTACTCGTCCGTGCGCCTGGACATCCGCCGCACCGGCTCGATCAAGTCGGGCGACGAGGTGATCGGCAACGAAACCAAGGTCAAGGTCGTCAAGAACAAGATCGCGCCACCGTTCAAGGAAGCCCACTTCGACATCCTGTACGGAGAAGGCACCTCCCGCGAAGGCGAGATCCTGGACCTGGGCGCCGACAACAAGATCGTCGAGAAGTCCGGTTCCTGGTACAGCTACAACGGCGAGCGCATCGGCCAGGGCAAGGACAATGCGCGCCTGTTCCTGAAAGAGCGTCCGGCGCTGGCCCGCGAGATCGAAAACAAGGTCCGCGCGGCACTGGGCGTGCGCGAACTGCCGCCGCTCGGTGGCAGCGAAGAGCCGGCCAAGGTCGCCAAGCTGAAGGCGGTGTCGGAGTAATCGGCGCGAGTCGGTCACGCCGCCTGGGGCGGCCGCTGCTTGATGCACGCGGCCGTGCCGACGCATGGATCGGCTCCGCTTTGCTGCCGGCCTTGCCCCATTTAGACACTACCTCTCCATGCCAGCCCCACCGCTCAGTCTGAAAGCGCGGGCGCTGCGCTACCTCTCCCAGCGCGAACACAGCCGCCTTGAACTGGCGCGCAAGCTGGCGCGCTACGCCGGCGAGGGCGACGACATCGACGCCCTGCTGGATTTCCTCGAAAAAAACAAATGGCTGTCGCAGGAGCGCTTTTCCGAGTCGCTCGTGCATCGGCGCGCCAGCCGCTTCGGCAACAGCCGCATCGTGGCCGAGTTGCAGCAGCATGGCATCCAGGGCGAAGCGCTACAGGACATCAAGTCCGAGCTGAACGATACCGAACTGGCGCGCGCCGCCGACATCTGGGAGCGCAAGTTCGGCAAGGTGGCGGAAGACGCCGCCGAACGCAGCAAGCAGATGCGTTTCCTGATGCAGCGTGGCTTTTCCCAGCGCGCCATCCGCGCCGCCATGAAGGGCAGGATGCCCGAGGATGAGTTCCCGGATTTCGAGTAGGCCGCCTGCCTCTCCCTGCCCTGATGCCATTTCGGCACCTGTTTCAGCGCATTTACAACTGTTTTGTGACCTGTTGTTGATTGTTTCCGCAGGCCAATATAAAATTTCCTCGAATCAACTCTTCATCACCGCGTCTGCCTTGCGGCAGGCGTCTAGCCTAAACAACGCTGTGTGAGCTGGGAAACCGTGATTGCGCAGCTTGCCGTCGATTGACCGCAAGCGCTTCCACGGCTGGTTTCGGCGTTGTCACCGGCGCGCAAACGCGCCGCCTCTTCCTTGTCGTGCAGTTTCCGTCATCCTTCGCACCCGCGTGCAAGCAGGATCGGCCGCCGCATGGGAGCCGACCGCGCCGGAAATGTTCCGAGGTCCTGCTTTTCCAGACCCCGATGTTCCCGACCCGATTTGCAGACGCGATAGCGACCATGTCCTCCATGCCCCCCATTCGATATTTCCTCCCTGCCGTTTCCTTGCTGCTGCCCCTGGGCGCGCTGGCCCAGACCCCACCCGATGCCGGCGCCGTGCGCCAGCAACTCGAACGCGAGCGCGAGGCGCGCCTGCCGCGCCAGGCCGCGCCCCAGGCCGCCACGCCGAGTGCGCCCCAGCCCGAGCAGAAAGGCGTGCTGGTCACGGTGCGCCAGTTCCACTTCAGCGGCAATACGCTGCTGGACGCCGCCCGCCTGGAGCAGGCGGTGGCGCCGTTCCTGAACCGCCCGCTCGACTTCACCCAGCTGCAGGCGGCGGCCGCCGCAGTGGCCGCCGCGTACCGCGACGCCGGCTGGATCGTGCGCGCCTTTCTGCCGCGCCAGGACATCGACCGGGGCGAGGTCACCATCGAAGTGGTGGAAGCCGTGTTCGGCGGCGTGCGCCTGGACAGCGCGCCTGCCCGCGTATCCGAGGGGCGCCTGCGCGCCCTGTTCGCGCGCGGCCTCACCCAGGGTGCGCCGTTCAACACCGCCGCGCTCGACCGCGCGCTGCTGCTGGCGGATGACCTGCCCGGCGTGGCGGTGTCGGGCACGCTGCAGGAAGGCAGCGCGGCGCGCGAAACCGTGCTGGTACTGAAAACCGTGGACGAGCCGCTGTGGAGCGGCGACGCCGCCCTGGACAACACCGGTTCGCGCTCGACCGGCCCGCTGCGCGCCAGCGCCAACCTGGCCGTCAACAGCGCGCTGGGATTCGGCGACCAGTGGAACCTGAACGCCGTGCACAGCAAGGGCAGCGACTACCTGCGCGCGGCCTTCAGCGCGCCGGTCGGCCATGACGGCTGGCGCGTGGGGCTGAACGCCTCGGCCCTGGCCTACCGCCTGGTGGCGCCGGAATTTGCCGCCCTGGCGGCCAAGGGCCGTTCCACCAGTGCGGGCGCGGACGCCAACTACCCGCTGCTCCGTTCGCGCATGCGCAATCTTTATCTCTCCGTCAGTGCCGAGCGCAAGGCCTTCAGCAACGAGGCCAATGGCGCCACCACCACGGATTACCACGTGGATGGCATCAGCGCCGGGTTGTCGGGCAACCTGTTCGACAGCCTGTTCGGGGGCGGCGCCAGCAGCGCCAGCTTGACCTTCTCGCATGGCCGTGTCGACCTGGCCGGTTCCCCCAATGCCGCTGCCGACGCGGCGGGCCATCGCACGGCGGGCAGCTTCAGCAAGGTGCGCTACGCGCTGGCGCGCCAGCAGGTGCTGACCGAAACCGTGTCGCTGTACGCGGCCCTGTCCGGGCAGGGCGCCAGCCGTCACCTGGATTCGGCGGAAAAGTTCTACCTGGGTGGTGTGTACGGCGTGCGCGCCTATCCGTCCAGCGAAGCGGGCGGGGACAAGGGCCAGCTGGCCAACCTGGAGCTGCGCGCGCGCCTGCTGCCCGCGCTCACGCTGACCGGCTTCTACGACTGGGGCCGGGTCAGCTTCGCCCATGCCGATGCCAGCACACCTGCCGTCACCCTCAAGGGCGCCGGCCTGGCGCTGGGCTGGCTGAACCTGCGCGGCCCGGCCGTCAAGGCCGTGTGGGCGCGCCGCATCGGCGAGAACCCCAACCGTTCCAGCAGCGGCGCCGATCAGGATGGCTCGCTGCACCGCAACCGTTTCTGGCTGACCGTCAGCCAGCCCTTCTGAGCCTCGCCTACCTACTTCAGGAAACCTGACCATGAACCATACCTTCCGCCTGATATGGAGCGAAGCCACGCTGTCCTGGATCGTCGTCTCCGAACACGTCAAGGGACGCGGCAAGCGCGCCTCGGCCTGCGTGCGCGCCGGCGCGGCGGGCGTGCAAGCGCTGCTGCGCCTGGCGCCCCTGGCCGCCGCATTGTCTGCCGCCGGGCTGGCCCAGGCGGCCCCCGCGACTACCCAACTGCCCACAGCGGGCCAGGTGGTCGCCGGCAGCGCCGCCATCAGCCAGAACGGCGCCGCCATGACCATCCTGCAGGGCAGCGAGCGCGCCGCCATCGATTGGGGCAGCTTCAATATCGGCAGCGGCGCCCAGGTGCGCTTCCAGCAGCCTTCGGCCAGCAGCGTGGCGCTCAACCGCGTGCTGGACAATAATCCCAGCCAGATCTTCGGCAGCCTGAGCTCCAACGGCCAGGTCTTCCTGACCAACCCCAACGGCGTGTACTTCGCGCCCGGCGCGCGCGCCGACGTGGGCGCGCTGGTGGCCACCACCCACGCGATCTCGACTGCCGACTTCATGGCCGGCAAGGACCATTTCGAGCGCGCGGGCGCTACCGGCAGCGTCGTCAACGAAGGCACGCTGACCAGTCGCCTGGGCGGCTACATCGCCCTGCTCGCGCCCGAGGTGCGCAATGCCGGCGTGGTGGTCGCCTCGCTCGGATCGGTCACGCTGGCGGCGGGCGACGCTTACGACCTGCAGTTCGATGGTCTCAATGGCACTGGCCTGGCCACCGTCCGGGTCACGCCCGCCACCATCGACACCCTCGTTGAAAACGGCAACGCGGTGCGCGCGCCGGGCGGCGTGATCGTGCTGTCGGCCCAGGCCGCGCATGACCTGCACAACAGCGTGGTGAAAAGCAGCGGCACCCTGGAAGCGGGCGGCCTGTCCAACCGCGACGGCCGCATCGTGCTCGACGGCGGCAGCAGCACGGCGTCCGGCGCCATCCAGGCCGCCAACGTGCAAGTGCTGGGCGACGCGGTCACCCTGGCGGGCGCGCGCATCGATGCCACCAACAAGGTGGAGATCGGCGGCAGCTGGCAAAACAGCGACGCCGGCGTGCGCCAGGCGCGCACCACCGTTATCGACAGCGCGTCGACCGTGACGGCCGGGCAGGGCAGCATCGCGGTGTGGTCGGATGTCACCGACGCGGCCGCCAGCACCCGCGTGGACGGCCGCCTGTCGACCAAGGGCGGACGCATCGAGACCTCCGGCCACGCCCTCGACGTCAGCCGCGCCAGCGTGGACGCGGGCGTGGGCGGCACCTGGCTGCTCGACCCGTACAACATCACGATTGCCAGCAGCGGCGCGGCCGGCACCGCCTATGCGCCCACGTTCGCCGCGGGCGCCGACTCGACCATCCTGGCCAGCCAGATCAGCGCCTCGCTGGCCGCCGGCACCAATGTCACCATCAGCACCCAGGGCTCCGGCACGGGCGCGAGCGCCGGCAATATCCGCATTGCCAGCGGCGTCAACATCAACCCGACGATCGCCAGCGGCGCCCCGACGCTCACCCTGAACGCCTACCGCAGCATCTCGATGGACACGGCGTCCATCCAGGCCAGCGGCAATCCGCTGAACGTGGTGTTCGCGTCGAACTACACCAACTACGGCACCGGCAGCATCTACCTGAACGACGCCACCATCAAGACCAATGGCGGCAACCTGACCCTGGGCGGCGCCAACGCGGCCGCCACCGGCAACGCCATCGGCGACACCACCAACCTGGCCGGCAACGGCATCGGCGTGTTCCTGTACGCGGCCAACGCCAGCACGCTGCTGGACGCCGGCGGTGGCAATATCGCCATCCGCGGCGCCGGCCAGAGCGGCGGCAGCACCAGCGCAAACGGGATCGAGTTTCAGAGCAATATCACCGTCAAGACGGCCGGCAGCGGCACCATCACCATCGCCGGCACCGGCGGCAGCACCAGCGGCGAAACGGCGCACGGGCTGTACGCCATTGGCAACACCCTGGTCACCACCGAAAACGGGGCGCTGAACATGACGCTGGCCGGCGGCACCAGCGGCGGCTCGCTGATCGACCGCGGTTCGAGCGGCCTGGACATGTGGGGCGGAAACGTCAACACCAGCGGCAGCGGCGCCGTCACCATCACCGGCTACAAGGGCAGCAGCACTACCAGCGGCCAGAGCTATGGCATTGCCTACAACCAGGCCATCTGGGGGGGCGGGGCCGTGGCCACCATCGGCGGCGCGGGCCAGAGCGGCAACATCACCCTCAATACCGATACCATCAAGCTCGGCACTACCGGCGTGGTGCGCTCGACCGGCGCGCTCACCATTGCGCCCACCACCACCACGACCACCATCGGCGTGGGCGCCGGCAGCGGCACCCTGGCGCTGCCGCAAAGCCTGTTCTGGAACGGCAGCAGCGGCGTGTTCGCCGACGGCTTCTCGGGTATTACGATCGGCAGCGCCACCCAGGCCGGCGCGATCTCCGTCAGCGGCCTGAATTTTTCGGATCCGCTCAGCCTGATGGCCGCCGGCAGCGCCGGTTCGGTCTCGCTGGCCGGCACCATTGCCAACGTGGGCACGGGAACCGGCTCGGGCGCGCTGACGGCCAAGGCCGGCAACGGCGTCACGGTGGCCTCCGGCAGCGCCATCACCACCCAGGGCGGCGACGTCACCCTGTGGTCCGACAGCGACTACAACAGCGTGGGCGGCGTGTATATCGGCGGCGCCAGCGCGACCTCCATTTCCACCAACGGCGGCGCGCTGACCCTGGGCGGCGGCAGCGCGCTGGCCACCGGCTACGCCGTATCGAGCGCAGCCTATGTGGGCGGGGTCCATCTGGACAATGCCACCTTGAACACCAATGGCGGCGCCGTGCAGGTGCGCGGCAAGGGCCTGTCCACCGGCACCAATACCTCGTTCGGCATCATGATGCTGAACAGCAGTTCGATCAATTCGGCGGCCGGCGCCATGACCCTGAACGGGGTAGCGGCCGGCAGCAGCATGGCCGCCTACAACGCCGGGCTGTCGCCGCTGACGCGGTGGAACAGCGAAGTGCGCGACCAGGGCGATCCGCTGCTCTACATGGAGAGCATCCCGTACTGGGAAACGCGCGGCTACGTCGCGAT
>JBKHWY010000181.1:0-8540 GCA_046566285.1 Gammaproteobacteria bacterium
GCACTGGCACGTGATTCCCCGCTTCGAGGACGACGCGCATTTCCCCGCCCCGGTCTGGGCCCAGGCCGTGCGCACCACCGAGGCGGGTACGCTCGCGGCGCGGCGTGCGAAGCTGCCGCAACTGGCTGAAGCCATCGTCCGCAACATGGAGCAGGCATGAACCCCACCGCACTCACCGTCCACCAGAAGTCGCGCGTGCTCGACATCGCTTTCGATGACGGCAGCGCGTTTTCGATTCCGTTCGAACTGCTGCGCGTGTACTCGCCCTCGGCCGAAGTGCGCGGCCACGGGGCAGGGCAGGAGATCCTGCAACTGGGCAAGCGCGAGGTCGGCATTACCGACATCGAGCAGGTTGGCAACTACGCCGTCAAGCCGACGTTTAGCGACGGCCACAACACTGGCCTCTACACCTGGGACTACCTCTACAAGCTGGGGCGCGAACAGCAAACCTTGTGGGCCGAGTACGTGGCCAAGCTGCACGCCGCCGGCTTCGACGGCGACAGCGGCCGTGAACCGGGCGCGGCGATTGCCGGGGCGCCCACGGCCGCCAAGGGCTGCGGCCATCATCACTAAATGATCATCGCCACCCACAGCGGCAAATTCCACGCCGACGACGCCTGGGCCTGCGCGGTCCTGGACGTGCTGTTCCCCGGCAGCGAGCTGATCCGCACACGCGACAGTGCCCTCATCGACGCCGCCGACTTTGCCGTCGATGTGGGTGGCATCTGGGACCCGGCCACGGGCCGTTTCGACCATCATCAAAAAGGCTTCGATGGCGCCCGCCCCAGCGGCGTGGTGTATGCCAGCGCCGGCCTGGTGTGGAAGGAATACGGCACCCGCTGCGTGCGTGAACTGGCCCTGCAACATGTCGGCCACGAACTGTCGCACGACACCGCCAGCCAGATCGCCCAAGCCATCGATTCGGACGTTGTGCAATACCTGGACATGACGGACACGGGGGCCGCCAAGAGCGCGCCCGGCGGCTACGGCCTGTCGGCGGTGGTGTCCGGCTTCAACCCTAACTGGATGGACGAGCAGCGCATTGGCTACGAGGCCATCGAAGCCTATCGCCTGGACCAGTTCCGCAAGGCCATGGCGCTGCTGCTGGACGTGATCGTCAATGCGGTGAAATATCGCGTCGGCGCCTTGCTGGCCTTAAAGCAGGTGCGCCAGTCGCAAGTGCTGGAGGACGGCAAGCTGCTGTTCCTGGCCAACAGCGCCTTGCCCTGGTCCACCGTGGTGCGCACCGAAATGCCCGAGGTGCTGTTCGTCATCAGTCACAACATCGCCGAGCAGCGCTACATGCTGCATACCGTGCCGGCCGCCGCCGAAGACTTCAAGGCCCGGGCTGACCTGCCCGCGCCGTGGGCCGGCCTGCGTGACGCCGACCTGGCGGCCGTGACCGGCGTGCCGGACGCGACCTTCTGTCACAACGGCCGCTTCATCGCTGCCGCCAAGTCGTATGAAGGTGTGCATGCGATGGCGTTGGAGGCGCTGGGGGCAGTACAGGCGGGCTCTGACGGGCAGGGTTGAGACCGGCCTCCCACCGGCCTGAGGGATTAGCGCGTCGGCAAAAAAAATCGAGCGCGGCATTTTGTGAACGTACGATGAAAATCACGCAATAGTCGAGGGAAAGTTAGCGACACGCGTGCACCCCCAAGCCGGCCGGCGCCGGCGAAAGGAAAACGCCGAGTCATCAATCGCATAGACCTTGTTCAATTCGAATCTTGAAGGGACAACTGTGGACGAACAATAGAGTCGGACGCAAAACAATAAAGTTGGACACAAACTAATAAAGTTTGACACTAGTAGTCCTTGAGCTGCACGAGGTCGCAACCCCTCAGTTTGCTGTCGATGGCGAGATTGAAGAGCGCCAGATCTCGAACAGACCCAAGTAGTTCGAGCCTCACCCGAATAGCCCAGATATCGCCTAAGCGCAACGGGGCTTTTTGCCCCACAGCTTTCCTTTGTTCCAAGGCGCAACTGCGCCTGGTTTGTGCGGTTTTTCCTTTGCGTCCATGTCACCTCCAAAATAGGAACTGAACTATGCGGCCGGATGCAGGACGAAATCATCTCGAGTAAGCGAAGGCAATAAATGAAATGCTTAGCGGAACCCACAGTACAATCGGCTGCAACCGCTTCCTACCGGCCCGACCGGCTGAAACCGGCCAGGCGCGGACGAAAACAAACCTAGACGACAAGGGATCTATGGACTACCAACTCGTTCTCCAGTTCAAAGGAAACGACCTGCTGGACTTCGACGCACTAGTCAGCTTCGAGGACGAGCTGCAAGAACTCATTGAACCAATAGCCGATGTAGACGGACACGACATGGGTAGCGGCGAGGCAAACATTTTCGTTCTTACGGCAGATCCGGTCGCAACTATCGAGAGAGCTAAGGCGCTGCTTTCGAAAGCAGCGCTGCTGGACAAAGTGCGTGTCGCTTACCGGGAAGTGCTTTCCGATGTTTTCACAATCGTTTGGCCTGAACGTTCGACAGAAGCCTTCGTCGTTGCGTAGTCCGCAACGGTCGGTTTCTGCCGGTCGTAATAATCCGTGGATTTTCTGATCTGCAAACTGCTATCCTCACGCGACAGGCAGGTTTCGGCCAAGAGCAGACTTTCGCGTGACAGTACGCTCGAACTCGATAGTGTCCACGGAGGAGTGACATGAGTATGTGGCAGGTGGCCGCCGTAGGCTGGGGCTTTATGAAGGATGGCGGCCAACAAGACTGCGAGCTGTCGGGTCTCGTTCGTGCCAATAATCCTGATGAGGCGTTTTCCAAAGTCTGCAGTATCGCGATGCAGGACTATCCCGAACTTCAACAGGCAACGGGGCCGTTTCCGCGCCCGGTAGTCAATGCCGACGAGATTCAAGAAGTATTTGAAACGCAGCTCGTTGGCGTGGATCACGTCGAGCTTTTTTGGATTAAGAAATAGGTCCGCTTTGGGTCGATAGTGGCCAGTCACATACGACCGGGAAGCCCTGGACGTTGTGTCAAACTTTGTTGTTGCAAACTTCGCACTTGGGGAGCTTCGACCGACGCTTGTGTCAAACTTTGTTTGGACGGGCTGCATATCGAAATCGCCCCCTTTCATAGGCGGGCTTGTCTCAAACATTTTTGTTGGTCCACAACAACATGGCTTCGGACGAACTACGCAAGCAAATATTGGAGCAGCTGCGCTCAGGCCAAACGTCATCGAAAGTGATCGCGCAACAATTGGGTGTCTCTGCTCAGGTGGTCATGGGAGTTAAGTCGCACTGGACTTTAGGAAAATACGGCGATTTGCCACGAACCACGCCGGACGAAAACACTTCGGTGCCGTCTTGGACTTATTTGCTACTTTCAGAGCGAGGTGAGGTCTACCTGGGCGCCACCACAAGCTTGAGGAAGCGCTTGCGTCAGCACAATGCCCCCGACAACGATGGCTTTACCCGGGGGCGAAGATGGCATCTCTTGGCTGTTCGGAGGTTTTCGGCGCGTCAGCAAGCATTCGCTTATGAAGGCCAGTTGAAGAGATCGATGCATTTAAAGATGGAGTGGAAGATTGCTTCTATCGAACGTGCTTGGCGGATTGTTGCGAGACACGGTTATTCTTTCGTTCCGGACAACTGGAATCCGATCTTCTAAGATCATAAACAAATAGCTCGGAAAACCGCGCCCCGGGTGGCGCTCCCAGCTAGCCGCCGCTAGCACAAAGAAGAGGCAGATATGGGAACCTACATCAGCATCCGAGGCTGGATCGAATGCCGCGAGGAGCAAATCGCTCAGATTAAAGAAGTCATTGCATCGTTTGTCGCTAAAGCTGAACGGTACAGCTTTGACGCGCAGGGCGCCGAAATGTACAACCAGGGTTGGGTAATTCCCGAGACGCACATCAACTGGACGCACTACATCTTTTACGGAGCTGACATACGTATCAACCGTCTCGACTATATCCGCGACCAGCTGAAGACGCTCTCGCAAGGAGTTGTGTGGACTGATGGCGATGACACCGGCTACCTTGCCGGGATCTTCCATGCCGACCATGAGGAAGGAACGGAGCACTACGTCTGGACCTTGGCAAATGGCCAGTTTCACGAAGTGGTCACCTTTACTTCGCTGGCAATCGAATAGGTAGGAAACCTACGTCATGCGCCCGACAGCAGGGTGGGGAAGTATTTCTAAAGGACGTTTGTATCTAGGACTTGAATGACAACCCAGCCTGTTAGAACTATTCTAGCCCAGGGTGAGCTGGACGGAGCCTGTTTCTTGTACAGCTTGGCCAACGCCGCGGTATGTCTCGGCATCGAGCGCTCTACGTTGGAGTCGGCATGGTCCGCCGCCGTGACTGCGTTGGCACATCCTGCCGATTTTCTGGATCCCACAATGGGCACAGGACGCAACGTGGACGACCCGCACGCCGATGTGGTTCTGGCACGCGCTTTCCTCGACGCGCTGAGTCCGGGTCAGTTTGCCGTGACACTGCTTGATCGCACAGGCGACCTGTTGTCATCCGTACGTGCGCACCTCAACGTCAATTCTGTCCTTTTGATCGATAACACCGCGCATTGGTACTGCATTGTGGACGTTGAACAGCACGCTCTCCATGCCGCCTGCTCTGCGGCCCTGACGAACGACACTCCATGCGAAGAATGGACGACGTCGACCGAGCTGAATCTGCGGCGCAGAGCCAACGCCAAGGTGACCGGGATCGCCCGGCTTGAGCAGGTCTATCTGCGCATGCTTAAGGTCGAACGGTCTGGTTAATCATTGCTGACCCGAATCCTTACCTTCGGTGACCTGAGCATCGCGATTGCTGACCTCTGGTAATATTGAAAGATTGACATCGTGGCGGTCGCGCCCCAGGTGTCGTCTTCCACGTCATCGAAAGGCCGTCTCATGCACTCATCTTCCGTTCGCCCCCTCGCGTTGGTTTCTCTCACCCTTTCTGCGATGGGGCTGAGCGGTGAGGCCTCGGCAAGCTGCACAGATTTTTACCCGCGCGGCTTCACGCTGTCGACCGAGCGCACGGCCGCTGCCATCGCGCCGCTGGCCAAGCCGGTCAAAGGGGTGTCGTTCAAGGAACCGGCCTACGGGACCTGCATGACGCGCGCGACCGACCATACTGCCGATGGCGTCAGCGGCTTCGCCCGCAACGACTACTCGCGCCGGCAACCTTTCAATGCCAACAGCACGCAATTCCTGGCGTATGCCCTGGATGGCTTCTGGCACACGTATGACGCGGCCACGTATGGCTATCGCAAGGTGCTCCCTCAACTTGCCGGCGACGCGGAACCCCAATGGCACCCGACCAATCCGGACCTGCTGTACTTCCTGCCGACCAATGGCGTCGGCATGCGCCTGCATGAGCTGACCGTCTCGAGCGGCGCCGTGCGCACGGTGGCCGACTTCTCGACGCGCCTGAAAGCCAGGTGGCCAAGCGCGAATGCCGCGTGGACCAAGTCCGAAGGATCGCCGTCGAAGGACGGCCGCTACTGGTGTTTCATGGTGGACGACGCCAACTGGAACAGCCTGGGCGTATTCACCTGGGATCGCGCGACCAACACCATTCTCGGCATGCTGGACACGAATGGCGAGCGTCCCGATCACGTGAGCATGAGCCCAAGCGGCAACTACTGCGTGGTCTCGGGTGATGGCGCGCGCGGGACGGTCGCCTACAGCCGCGACTTCAAGCAGCAGCGCAAGGTGCACATCAAGTCCGAGCACTCGGACATCGCCATCGACGCCAATGGCGACGACGTCTACGTGTCCGTCGATTACGGCAGCAATACCGGCGACGTCTTCATGGTGAATCTGCGCACCGGCGTGCGTACCAGTCTGTTCCCGACCTATGTGAACGGTTCTACCACCGCGCTGCATGTGTCGGGCAAGGCGTTCGGCAAACCGGGCTACGCGCTGATCTCGACCTATTTCACCACCGGCACGCGGCAGTGGCTGCACAACAAGGTGTTCGCCGTGCAGCTGGCGGCCAATCCGCTGATCTACAACCTGGGCTATCACCGCGTGCGCGACAACGGCTACTTCTCCGAGCCCGTGGCTTCGGTCAATCGCGACTTCACGAAGATCCTGTTTAACTCGAACTGGGGTGTGAACACGCCGACCGATATCGATGCCTACATGATCGAGTTGCCGTCCACCGTGCTGGCAGCCGCCACGCCAACGCCAACGCCAACGCCAACGCCAACGCCAACGCCAACGCCAACGCCAACGCCAACGCCGACGGCGCTGACCGTGACGGTGACGGGCGCCAGCCGCACTGGCTACAACGCGAGCTATGCGCTGTCGACCAACCAGCCAGCCCGCTGCCGCGCCGCGTGGACGCCCGGCTACGCCTACGACACCCTGTACGACAACCTCACCAGCAGCACCGATGGCCTGCGCCATAACAAGGCGCTCACCCTGGGCGCGGCATCAGCCCAGACCGTGTATGCGGTGTGCAAGCTGGTCAACGGGACGGCGGAACAGCAAGTCGCCATCGAGCTGAAGTAACGACCGCCCTCGTCAGTACACGTAGCGCATCGACAGCCGGAAACTACGGCCCGGCTCGAACCAGGCGCGGCCCATGGTGCCCACATGCTGCTGCTGGGTCTGGCGAACGATCACGTCGGTCAGGTTGGTGGCCGACAAGCTGAGCGAGATACGCTCGCCCAGCTTGTAGTCGATGCCCATGTCCAGCTGCCCCATGGCTTCCTGCCAGGTCGGCAGAGCCCAGCCCACGTCCAGTACGCCGACCGCGTGACGATGACCAACATCGCCCAGATGGTCAACGCGCTGCGGGCGATGATCGAGACGGACAAGGACAAGATGATCCTGACCCCGACCTATCACGCCTTCCATATGTACCGTCCGTTCCATGACGCGACCTCGCTACCGGCCACGATTGCCGACAACGAGATCTACAGCTTTGGAAGTGAAAGCGTGCTGGCCGTGTCGGTATCGGCAGGCCGCGCCAAGGACGGCAAGCTGTACCTGGCCCTGGTGAACACCCACCCCACAACGCGACCGAAGTTGCGGTGAAGGCGAACGGCGCCAAGGTCAGCGGCGCGACCGGGCGGGTGCTGACGGCCGAGGCGATGGATGCGCACAACACCTTCGCCAACCCCAGGGCGATCCCGCCGGTCGCCTATGCGGCCAAGGCGGTGGACGGCCAGCTGAACCTGAGCTTGCCGGCCAAGTCGGTGGCAGTGGTGGTGGTGCTCGGTGAAGCCTGAGCGCCGCCTGCCACCACTGTAAATGCCTCGCAGACGACGCTTGGGCATGTGCGGTCCTAGACGTGGTGTTCCCGGGCAGCGCCCTCATTGCCGCCGCCGACTTCGCCGTCGATGTTGGGAGGCGTCCGGGACCGGCGACGGGTCGCTTCCACCATCATCAAAAAGGCTTCGATTGCGCCCGCCCCAGCGGCGTGGTGTCTGCCAGCGCCGGCCTCGTTTGAAAGAAATACGGCACCCGCTGCGTGCGTGAACTGGCCCTGCAGGATGTCGGCCACGCACTGCCGCACGACACCGCTAGTCGGATCGCGCAAGCCATCGATTCGTACCTCGTCCAATACCTGGACATGACGAACACCGGCGCGGCCAAAAGCGCGCCGGGCAGCTATGGCTTGACGGCGGTGGTGTCGGGCGAAAACCAGACTGGATGGACGAGCAGGGCATCGGCTACGAGGCCATCGGGGCCACCGCCTGGCCCAGTTACGCAAGGCCATGGCGCTGCTGCTGGACGTGATCGTCAATGCGGTCAAATACCGCGTCGGCGCCTTGCTGGCCTTGAAGCAGGTGCGCCAGTCGCAAATGCTGGAGGGGGGCAAGCTGCTATTCCTGGCCAACAGCGCGCTGCCGTGGTCCACCGTGGTGCGTACCGAAATGCCTGAGGTGCTGTTCGTCATCAGCCACAACATCGCCGAGCAGCGCTACATGCTGCACACGGTGCCGGCCGCGGCCGAAGGCTTCAAGGCCAGGGCCGATTTGCCCGCGCCGTGGGCTGGCATGCGCGACGCCGATCTCGCCGCCGTGACCGGTGTGCCGGATGCGGTAATCCCCCCATTTTTAGAGCACGCTAAAAGTAGAGGTTAAGCGGCAAGGGCCAATTTCTGTTTTGGCGTGATACCGCCGAGCGCCATGTTGGGCCGGTCGTGATTGTAGGTCCACAGCCAGTTGGTCGCAAATTCCTGGATTTCGTCGAGCGTTTCAAACAGATGATGGGCCAGCCAGTCATACCGAACTGTCCTGTTGTAGCGCTCCACGTAGGCATTTTGTTGGGGCTGCCCAGGCTGGATGAAATCGATGCGGATGCCGTGCTTTGCCGCCCATGCCAAGGTCACAGCGCTAATGTATTCAGGGCCGTTGTCACATCGGATGGCGTCGGGCTTGCCGCGCCATTCGATGATCCGGTCGAGCGAACGTATCACGCGCTCGGACGGCAGCGAGAAGTCGACTTCGATCCCCAAGCCTTCGCGGTTGAAGTCGTCGATCACATTGAACAGACGGATGCTGCGGCCATCGGCGAGCTGGTCATGCATGAAGTCCATCGACCAGCTCTG
>JBKHWY010000182.1:0-8518 GCA_046566285.1 Gammaproteobacteria bacterium
AGTGCATCGATGAGGATATTGCTGTCGAAAAGAACTAACGCCATTCAGCCCTCATGGACCGCTGGTACTCCAACCCATCTGCTGGAATATCTTCACGTGTCGCCCACATGCCCGCTACTTTTTCCAAGGCGGCGCGACGGCGCGCGCGGCGCTCCTCTATTGACAGTGCATTGACCGGTTGTTGCTGATCAGTCTCCCGTTTGGAGACCTCGGCTTCCTGACCTATTGTTCCCATAGCCCACCTCACGTTGGCGATTCCCCAGTTTAGCGCAATCACCGGGTGGTGTCGCCTGGTCGGTCAAGGAAGACCAGTGGCAGTGTGTTCGAGACCCAGGAGGCTAGTCGTCGCGCCGGCGCGCCAGCAGCAGGGCGGCGATGGCCAGGCACACCAGCGAGGGCGACATCGGCTCGGGCGCTTCGGCGCCCCTCGCTTCGAACATCAGTAGCGGCGCCGCTCCGGCCACGCCGGTGCCCCAGCTGATGTCCGAGTGGCCGCGCAGGTCCATGAAACTGGCTTCCTCCACCAGCAGGCCGAAGTTGCCCCCCGGCGTGTCGATCCAATCCTGCAGCAGAGCGCCGGACAGCGTGAAGCTGACGCTCTGGCCGGGGGCGTCGGTGAGCACCGGGGCCGCGCTGGCCAGCACGTCGGCGCCATGGCCGCCATGGTTGTTCAGGGTGACAGTGGCGGCGTCATAGCCTTCGTTCAGGCGGTACACCACCAGCACGGGCATGAGCAGGTTGCCGTTCCAGATGCCGTTGACCGCCAGGGTCAGGATGGCGTCGCTGTCCACCTGCCAGCCGGCCAGGCTGGCCAGGTCGAAACGCATCAGCAGGGCCGCCTGCGCCTGGGTGGAGGCAATGGTGTACTGCACGCCGGTCAGGTTGGCGTCGGGCCCGCCCAGCAGCCCGGCATCGATGGTGGCCAGTTGCGTGCCGGTGACCGACACGGGCACCGCCGTGGCCAGGCCGGTCCCACCCAGGGCAGTGGCCATCAGCAGCGCGCGCAGCGCGGCGCGGGTGCGGTCGAGTACAAACATGGGGTCTCCCAAGGCGAACGGTCCAGCGGCCATTATTACCCATTGGCAATCATAGTGCTCGCCGGAATTATTGTTTCAAATCAATAGCCTACCGATTCCACATCTGGTTAGACCACCACTAAAACTGGACTGGCCAATCCGTAAAAAGCTGTGGCATACTGAACAAGGAGCTGCGTAGAAATAAATCCAATAACGAGAGGAGACCCAGCCGCCATGAAGCACCCGTTCATCACGTGCGCGTGTCCGCGCACGCCGCGTTGCACGGCGCCCCGGAGTCGCTAGCGTGCGCTACGCCATCCGCGCCGTCGGCCTGGATAACCGCGTTCAGACCCTCGAGCTCGATGCGCCGGACGCGCAAGCGGCCAGCCGCGCCGCGGGCGAACGCCGCCTGACGGTCCTGGAGGTCAAGCCGCTGGCCAGCAAGCGCGCCGCGCGCCGCAAGGCGTTTTCGCTGGTGCTGTTCACCCAGGAGCTGCTGGCCCTGCTGCAGGCCGGCCTGGGCCTGGTCGAGAGTCTGGAAGCGCTGGGCGAAAAGGAGTCCAGCAGCGAGACCGGCGCGCTGCTGGAGCGCCTGCTCGCGCGCATGCGCGAAGGCTTGCGCTTTTCGAATGCGGTGGCGGCCGAGCCGCACTACTTCCCGCCGCTGTTCGTCGGGATCGTGCGCGCGGCCGAGCGCACCAGCGACCTGCCGCAGGCGCTGGCGCGCTTCATCGACTACCAGGTGCGCGTGGACGGGGTGCGCAACCGCATCGTCAGCGCGGCCATCTATCCGTCCATCCTGCTTATCGTCGGCAGCGCCGTCAGCCTGTTCCTGCTGGGGTATGTGGTGCCCAAGTTCTCGGTCGTGTACCAGGGCAGCGGGCGCGAACTGCCGCTGATGTCGCAATGGCTGATCGCCTGGGGCGCGGTGGTGGCCGAGCATAGCGTCAAGCTGCTGGCCGGGATCGCCGTCGTGGTGGTCGCGCTGGGGGCCTGGCTGCGCCGCCTGCACCGCGCCGGCGCCCTGATGCGCGCCGCGGCCCGCCTGCCCGGCGTGGCCGAGCGCGTGCATATCCTCGAGCTGGCGCGCCTGTACCTGACGCTGGGCATGCTGCTCGAAGGCGGCATTCCCGTGGTGGGCGCGCTCGACATGGTCAGCGGCGCGGTGTCGCCGGCGCGCCGCAAGGCCCTGGCCGAGGCGCGCGAGCGCATCGCGCAGGGCGCCAGCTTTTCCGCCTCGCTCGAGCAGCACGGCTTGACCACCCCGATCGCGCTGCGCATGCTGCGCGTGGGCGAGCGTTCCGGCCAATTGGGCCTGATGCTCACGCGCGCGGCGCTGTTCTACGACAGCGAAACTACGCTGTGGATCGAGAAATTCAGCAAGACCTTCGAACCGGTGCTGATGGCGGCCATCGGCATCGTCATCGGCGTCATCGTGGTGCTGCTGTACATGCCGATCTTTGACCTGGCGGGGACGCTGCAATGAGCATCCTTCAGCAATGCCATAGCGCGCGGCGCGCCGCCGCCCTCTCCCAGCAGGGCTTTTTCAGCGAGCTGGAAGCGCTGACCGGGCGCAGTGGCGAGGCGCTGCTGCGCGAAGCGGCGGCTGCGTTCGCGCTGCCCGCCATCGACCTGGCCGGCATGCTGGCCCTGACCCCGGCGTTCGAACTGCTGCCGCTCGGCCGCGCCCAGCAGCGCGGCTGCGTGCTGCTGCGCGGCCCCGCCACCTTGATCGGCGTGCTGGCCGACCCGTACGCGCAGGATGTGCAGATCTGGGCCGAGACGCTGGCCGGCGCGCCGCTCGAATGGCGCCTGGCCTTGCCGGCCGACCTGCAGGCCTACCTGGCCAAGCAGGAGGAGTCGGTGCGCTCGATCGATGCGCTGGTGGGCGAGGCCGGCCAGGATGGCGAGGCCGGCCCGCTGCTGGAAAGTCTCAGCTACGCCTCCATCGGCGAGGCCGGCAGCCCGGCCGTCAAGCTGGTCAATTCGACCCTGTACGACGCCCTCAAGTCGGGCGTGTCGGACATTCACTTCGAGAGTACGCCGGGCGGCATGCTGACCAAGTACCGCATCGACGGGGTGCTGGGCCAGGCCGCCCAGCTGGCCGGCAGCGCGCTGGCCGAGCAGGCCATCTCGCGCATCAAGGTGCTGGCCGAACTGGACATCGCCGAGCGGCGCGTGCCGCAGGACGGCAGCTTCCGGGTCGAGGCCCAGGGCCGCGAGATCGACCTGCGCGTGTCGATCATGCCGAGCGTGCATGGCGAGGACGCGGTGATCCGTATCCTCGACAAGCAAGCCATGGTGAGCGAGCAGGGCAAGCTGACGCTCGATTCCTCCGGCTTCGCCGCCGACCACCTGGCCACCATCCGCCGCCTGGTGGCCGAGCCCTACGGCATGGTGCTGGTCACCGGCCCCACCGGCTCGGGCAAGACCACCACCCTGTACGGCGCGATCACCGAGATCAACAAGGGTGACTCGAAGATCATCACCATCGAGGACCCGGTGGAATACCAGCTGTCCGGCATCCTGCAGATCCCCGTCAACGAAAAGAAGGGCCTGACCTTCGCCAAGGGCTTGCGCTCGATCCTGCACCATGACCCGGACATCATCATGGTGGGCGAGATCCGCGACCGCGAGACCGGCGAGATCGCCGTGCAGTCTGCGCTGACAGGCCACCTGGTGCTCTCCACCGTGCACGCCAACAATGTGTTCGACGTGTTCGGGCGCTTCGCCCACATGGGCATCGATCCGTATTCCTTCGTGTCGGCCCTGAACGGCGTGATCGCCCAGCGCCTGATGCGCCTGAACTGCCGCAGCTGCCTGGAACCCTACCAGCCCGAGGATGAGGAACTGGTGCGCTGCGGGCTGACCCGCACTAGCGTGTCCGGCTACCGCTTCATGCGCGGGCGCGGCTGCCCGGAATGCCGTGGTTCCGGCTATCGCGGGCGGCGCGCCGTGGCCGAAATCCTGATGCTCGACGATGCGCTGTCCGAGCTGGTGGTCGAACGGCGCCCGCTCCGCCAGATCAAGGAAGCGGCCCGGCGCAACGGCATGCGCAGCCTGTTCGAAGACGCGCTGGCCCTGGCCGCGCGCGGCGACACCACACTCGAGGAGGTCAAGCGTGTCACGCTGGCGGACTGAAACGCAGCGAATCGCCATCGGCGCCGCCCATGTGCAGCACGGCCAGGCGCAGCTGGCCGCGCGCGCCGGCGACTGGCCGGCCGTGGGCGCCGAACTGGCGCGCCTGCTCCCCGCCGCCAGCCGCATCGATGCCGTGGTGGCGGACGTGTGGGTGCGCTACTTCCTGCTGCAGCGGCCGGACGGGGTGGAGACCGTGCGCGACGCGCGCCTCTTGCTGCAGGCACGCTTCGAATCCCTGTACGGCGCCAGCGCGGCCGACTGGGTGCTGCAGGCCGACTGGCAGAGCGAGGGCCCGATGCTGGCCTGTGCGCTGCCGCGCGCGCTCGCCCAGGCCTTGGCGCCGTTCCGGCTGGCGCGCCTGCAGCCGCTGGCACTGCACACCTGGAACCGCGTTGCACCCAAGCTGGGTCCAAGCGGGGCCTGGTGCGCGCAGGCGGACGGGCAGCTCAATTTGATGAGCTGGCAGGACGGCACCCTGCGCGTGGTGCGCCAGCAGCGCGGCACGGACGCGGATGCCTTGCTGGCGCTGGAGCTGGCGCGCCTGGACCTGCCCCTGCCCACGGCGCGCTACTGGACCGGTGCCCAGGCCCCGGCCGGCTGGGAGGCCCTGTGAAACGCACGCTGATCGATTTCGCCGACGAACGCGGACCCTGGCGCTGGGACTTGCGCATGGCGGGCACGCGCGCGTTTGTGGTGCTGGCGCTGGCCGCGCTGGTGGTGGGCGGCCTGGCGGCCTGGCGCGGCGCCGCGCTGCAGCGCGAACAGGCGCGCGTGGAGGAGGAACTGGAACGGGTGCTGGCGCGCCATCGCAGCCTGGACGCAGCGCTGCGCAAGCAGAGCGCCGCCAGCAGCGAGGATGAACAAATGGCGCGCCAGGCCGGCCAGCACCGCGCGCTGCCGTGGGAAGCCGTGTTCCAGGCTTTCGAACAGGTGCCGCAAGGGCGCATGGAATCGTTCGAGCCGGACCTGGCGCGCGGCATCGTCAAGGTGCAGGCCAGCCTGCCGGACGTGGACGGCGTGCAGGCCTATCTCGGCCAATTGCAGGCCACCGGCCTGTTCACCCGGGTGGACCTGCTGCGCCACGAACTGGCGCAGACGGGCGCGGACGTGAGCATCCAGTACGAAGCCGTGCTGGGCGCGCCCTACCGCCTGCCGCAGGATGCGCGCGGAGGCAAGCCATGATGGGCGCGGCGGGCTGGCGCTGGCGCGCCGAGGTGCTGGCAGTGCGGCACGGCTTGTGGATCGTGCCGGGCATTGCGCTCCTGGCGAGTGCGCTGGCGGCCTGGCTGGTGTGGGTGCCGCAGCGCGCAGAGGCATTGAAGCAGGCCGAGGCCGCGCTGGCGCAAGCCCAGCGTACGCCGCCGCCGGCTGTCGGCGCGCAGGCGGCGCCCGCCGCGCTGCCGCCGGCCGCGATGGCGCAGGAGTCGGTGCAGCGCCTGCTGGCGTTGGCGCGCCAGCAGGGCTTGCAGGTGCGCCAGGTCGAATACCGCCGCCAGGAGAGCGGGCGCGCCGGGCGCTGGCAGGTGCAGATGCCGGCCACGGGCACCTATCCGCAGGTGCGCTATTTCGTGCGCAGCGCGCTCACGGTTCCGGGCGCATCGCTGGACGAGATCGGGGTGCACCGGGCCCAGAACGGCAATGTGGAAGCACGCATGCTGTTCTCGGTCTGGTATTCAGCCCGGGCCGGGGAGGGGCGCTGATGTCGAAACGGATGAAGTGGCTGCTGGCCGCGCTGGCGCTGGTCGCGCTGGTGGTGGTGCTGGACCGGCCTGACGAAAAAGCGCAGGGGGGCGAAGTGAGCGAAGTCAGCGAGCGGGCAGAGCGGCGCGCGTCACGCGCACCGGCTCCCGCGCCGCTGCTGGCGCCCAGCGTCGCCAGGGTGGCCAGCGTGGATGCGCCGGTGCCCGACCTGTTCGCCGCCATCCCGGGCCAACCGGGCGGCGCCGGTGCGCCGTCGCCGCGCGATGGCGATATGCCCGCGAAGGAGAAGGGGGACGACGGCGATGAGCCGGCGTTCCGGCTGCTCGGCTTCAAGGAGGAAGACGGCGAGCGCGCCGCCTACCTCGAGCACGAGGGGCGCGTGTTCACGGCGCGCAAGGGGGCGAACCTGGCGGGGCAATACCGGGTGGTGAAGGTCGAGCAGGAACGGGTGGAGATCAGGGATAACGGGTCCGGTGCGCTGCTACGGATCGGCTTCAGGGATGAGCAATGAGAGATTTTGCGAAGAATGTGTTGGCTAGAGGTGTGCTGGCGAGACGGGTCACCCAGGTCTCGCTGGCCCTGGCCATGGCCGCACTTGCGGCGTGCACGGCCGGGCCGAACTTGACCCCGCCGGAAGTGCGCGCCCTGCTCGACGCGGGCCGGCTGGAGGAAGGCGCCGCCAGGCTGGAAGCCGAGCTGGCCAAGGCCCCCAACAATGTGGAGGCGCGCCTGCTCTTGATTAACACCCGGCGCGCGCTGGCCAGCCGCGCGCTGGCCGACGCCGCCCAGGCGGCGCGGCGGGAAGCCTGGGACGAAGCGTAGGCCGGCTACCGCCGGGCGGCGGAACTGGGCGAAGTCGACCAGGCCATGGTCGGCATGCGCCTGATCGGCTCCAGCCAGCACCAGGCGCAACTGCTGCGCAGCGCCGCCGAGCTGCAGGCGGCCGGCAAGGTCGAAGCCGCGCGTGACGCCCTGCGCACGCTGCTGGCGCAGTATCCCAACAACCAGAAGGCGGCCGCCATGCTGCAGGCGCTGCCCGAGCCGGCGTCCGCGACCGCGGCGGCCAACCCGCGCATGCAAAAGCGCGTCAAGCTGCAGTTCCGCGACGCGCCCCTGCCGGCCGTGCTGTCGGCGCTGGCGCAGGCGTCCGGCATCAACTTCAGCCTGGACAAGGACGTGCCGCCCGAGACCCATGTCACGGTCGATCTGCCCGACACCACCATCGAGCAAGCGGTGCGCAGCGTGCTGATGGCTACAGGCATGGAGCAGCGCGTGGTCGATGAACGCACGGTGCTGATCTACCCGAACGACCCGGCCAAGCAGCGCGAACACCAGAAGCTCTCGATCCGCAGCTTCCGCATCGCCAACGCGGAAGCGAAGGCGGTGGCCAACAGCTTGCGCACCTTGCTGAAAACCCGCGACCTGGTGGTGGACGACAAGCTCAATATGCTGGTGGTGCGCGACACTCCGGAAACCCTGGCCATGGCGGCCAAGCTGGTGGCCCTGCACGACGTGGCCGAGCCGGAAGTCATGCTGGAAGTGGAGATCCTGGAAGTGCAGCGCAGCGACCTGGAGTCGCTGGGCGTGAAGTGGCCGGGCAGCGTCAGCCTGGCGCCGCTGGCCACGTCCACCGTGGCGCCGGACGGCAGCGTCGTCACCAGTCCCTTCACCCTGTTCGACCTGAAGCACCTCAATTCGCGCGGGGTGCAGGCGGTGGTCGATCCGATGAAGCTGTCGGCCACGGTGGGACGCGACAATGTCAGCGTGCTGGCCAACCCGCGCATCCGCATCAAGAGCCGGGAGAAGGCCATGATTCGGGTGGGCGAGCGCCTGCCCAGCGTGTCGTCGAATGTGACCTCCACGGGCGTCACCTCGCAATCGGTGAACTACCTGGACGTGGGCCTGAAGCTGGAAGCCGAGCCGGTGGTCTACCTGGACGATGAAATCTCGATCCGCCTCAGTCTCGAAGTGAGCAGCATCCTGGGGGCGATTAACGACAGCAACGGCCAGCCGTACGGCTACCGCATTGGCGCGCGCAACGCCAGCACGGTGCTGCGCCTGCGCGACGGCGAAAACCAGGTGCTGGCGGGCCTGATCAGCGATAACGACCGGCGCACCGCCAATGCGGTGCCGGGCATTGGCGAACTGCCCGTGCTGGACCGCCTGTTCGGCGCCAAGGGCGTGGATCGCATCAAGACCGAGATCGTGCTGTCGATTACGCCGCGGGTGATGCGCAACCAGCCGCGCACCGGCTGGGCCGAGGTGGAATTCGATGCGGGCACGGACGCCAGCCTGCGCGGGCGTGATGGCGTACCGGGCCAGCCGGCGCTGATGGCCCCGCCGCCGGTGCAGGCGCCCAGCCCGTCCTCCAGCTCGGCGCCGATGCAGATTCAGGCCCCGACTCAGGCCCCGTACCAGGAGCGCAGCGGTGGCCAGTAAGCCACGCCGCCCAGAGGGCTTCACCCTCATCGAGTTGATGGTGACGCTGGCCATCCTGGCGCTGCTGTCCTCGATCGCCCTGCCGCTGGCGCAAGTGGCGGCCCTGCCCGGGGTCACGCGCGATCTGATGGTACACGCAGTAGCACGCGTGAGCGCGCTCGACTTCAAGGCCAGCCGCGATGTGGGCAGCATGGCAGGTGGCCCGGCCGCGCTGGCGGCAG
>JBKHWY010000183.1:0-8504 GCA_046566285.1 Gammaproteobacteria bacterium
CCAGCAGGTGACGCCCGAGCTGCTGCGCCTGCGCGAGACCGAGAACCAGGCCAAGGCAATCGACAAGTGGGATGGCCATCTGCCTGCGACCATGGCTGGCGGTGCGGTGCCGTTCATCGATGTGAGCGCGCGGCAGGCGAAGTAGCACTGCACAGTAAATGCCGTCGTCCTGGCGTAGGACGGTGTCGCATAGGGGCGCTGTACTCCTTAGCACCGCAAAATATGCTCCGTCATCCTGGCGAAGGCCAGGATCCATGGCGCGCCCCCTCAGTGGCAGCGTTCCACTCTGAGCTGACGTGCTATGGGTCCTGGCCTTCGCCAGGACGACGTTTCAGGGCTAACAAGACGGTGTAGCGCACGGACCAATCATGGCTCACAGCGGCGCCAGTGTCACGTTACGCATCTCATACGCCGCCCCCTCCAACTGGAAGCCGATCCGTCCCGCCGCCGGCTGCGCCCCGCTCACCCGGTTCTGCAGCACACCATTGACCGTCACCTCGATGGTCCCGGCGCGGCTGACGATGTCGCAGCTGTTCCATTCTCCCGCCACCTTCTCGCTGTCGGCCGCGATATGGGCTTTCAGCGGCACCGCTGCCCCCGGCGCGCTGGTCAGCGCTTCGGTGAAGCTCGCCCCGGCCATGGGCAGGACGTCGCCCACGCTGCCGTTCTTGGTCTGCACCTGCAGGCTCAGTGGCCAGGCCCGGTCTTTCGGTCCGCCGACGATATGCAGCAGTACGCCTGCATTGCCAGGTTTACCCGGCCAGCGCCACTCCACATGCAGGCGGTAGTCGCTGTAGGTGCCGGTGGTGGCCAGGTAGCCGGTTGGCTGGCCGGTGGAGGCGATCACGCCGTCGGCGCGCACCTGGAACGATTGCTCGACCGGCGCGGCCGGCACCGTCACCAGTTCCCATCCAGCGAAGTCGCGCCCATTGAACATCGGCCCGCCCTGGCTCGCGCATCCAGACAAAATCACTACTGCCGATAACGCCGCGATGTGTGAAAATCTGACCATGCCTTCCCTGCCCCTTTGATAAAAAATTGGAGACCGCGTTGATGAAAAAAACCGTATTGACCGCCCTGCTCGCCGGCGCCGCCGCCCTGGCCAATGCCGCCATTCCGCTCTGGCCCGAAGGCGTGCCGGGCGCGAAGCAGATCGGCGCCGAGCGCATCGAAGACGGCCGTATCCGCAACGTCAGCGAACCCACGCTGACAGTGTATCCGGCCGCGGTCGACCGGCCCACCAAAACCGCCGTCATCATCTGCCCCGGCGGCGGCTACGAATTCGTGTCCGGCGCGCGCGAAGGCGAACAATACGCTTACTGGCTCAGCACCCTCGGCATCACCAGCTTCGTGCTCAAGTATCGCATGGCCGAATTCGGCCACCCCGCTCCGCTGCAGGACGTGCTGCGCGCGGTGCGCCTGGTGCGCTCGCAAGCCACCCAGTTCGGCGTGGACCCCAACCGCATCGGCATCATCGGCAGCTCCGCCGGCGGCCACCTGGCCGCCAGCGCGGGCACGCTGTTCGACCATCCGCAGGGCCGCACCGGCAATGCGCTCGACGCCGTCAGCGCCCGTCCGGACTTCCTGATGCTGCTGTATCCCGTGATCCTGATGGACGGCCCGGCCATCCACGCCGGGTCGCGCAAGAACCTGCTGGGCGCGAACCCCGCGCCCGACCTGGTGCGCCTGATGTCGGTCGAGAAGCAGGTCACGGCCCAGACACCGCCCACCATCCTGTTCCACTCGCAGGACGATGGCTCGGTCCCGGTCGAGAACAGCATCGCGTTCTACCAGGCCCTCACGCGCGCCAAGGTGCCGGCCGAGATGTACCTGTACGAGCGCGGCGGCCATGGCATGGGCATGCGCACGGGCCAGGGCAATGCGACCTCCTGGCCACGGCGCGCCGAGGAATGGCTGCGCGAGCACAAGCTGATCGCGCAGTAAGCCGCCTCACGCTGTCAGGCGAAGTGAAACATGGGCAGCAGCGGCCACTCGCGTGGCCGGTTGCCCGGCTCGACTTCCATCAGGTCGGCCATGTAGTCCCACCAGCGCTGCATGACCGGATGGCGCGGCAGCTCGGCGCTGCGTTCATCAGCACGCAGACGCAGCACCGCGAAGAGGTGCAGCGTTTCTTCATCGAGGAAGATCGAATAGTCGTAGATGCCGGCTTCATGCAGGGCTTGACCGAGTTCCGGCCACAATTCATCGTGCCGGCGCCGGTACTCGTCCACCGTGCCGGGCTTGAGCTTCATTCGGAATGCACGCTGGGTCATGGCTTGCCCGCCAGTTGCTTGAGTTCGGACGCGGCCAGCATGAAGGCGCCCACCCCGTAGTTGAAGCTCGAGGTCGGGCGGTAGTAGGCCGGCTCCGCGCCGGTCTGCTGGATATTGCCCAGGCGGCCGTCGGCGTACACATTCTTCAGGATGCCCGCCCACGCCCGCTCGATCACGGGCCGGTAGGTTTTCGCGTCCAGCAGTCCACGATTCACGCCGTACGCCATCCCGTACACGAACAGCGCCGAACCGGAGACTTCCGGTGCCGGCCAGGTCTTCGTATCGAGGAGGCCCGCGTGCCACAGGCCGTCCTTGTTCTGCAGCTTGGCCACGGCGGCGGACATCTCGCGCAGCTGGGCGACGTAGAACGGCCGTTGCGGGTCGTCCTGCGGGATGTAGTCGAGCGTGCGTGCGAGGCCGCCCAATACCCAGCCCTCGCCACGCGACCAGAACACTTTCTGGCCGTTCGGCTCGCGCTTCGATTTGTAGCTGGCGTCACGGGCGAACAGGTGCGCTTGCCTGTCGTACAGCTGGTCGTAGGTGCGCTTCCAGTTGGTGTGGATGTAATCGAGGTATTTGCGCTCGCCGGTGATCTTGTACATCTTGGCCCACACGGGCGGCGCCATGAACAGCGCGTCGCACCACCACCAGGGGATGCGCTCGTCGTTCGGCTTGACGGTGGCCAGCGGCAGCAGTTCGTCCAGGTCCTGGCGGATCTTGGCGATCATCGAGGGCGCTTTCTCGAACGTGTACAGGTCGAGGTAGACCTGGCCGATCGAGACGTCGTCGGCATTGGGCAGGCGGTCGCGCGCCTGCCAGTCGAAGTGGCGCGCCATCTCCAGCATGGCCTGGCGATACTTGGGGTCGCCCGTCGCTTCCGATGCGGCCATGAAGCCGGTGTACATCACCGTGGAGGTCCAGATGCGGTCGAAGTACGGCTTCGAGCGCGCCAGCTGCCAGTCCGCCACCTTGCGCAGGGCCTTGTCGATGGCGGCCGGCTCGAGCGCCGCCGACAGGTCGTTGGCGTACGGGCCACCATCGGCCGGGGCGTCGCCGAAGTGGCGGCTGGTGTCCTTGTCGATGATGGCCTGCATGGCGGGCGTGGGCAGCGGCGACACCTGTGCGCAGGCGGCCTGGCTGAACATGCTGGCCATCAGGCCGGCGAGAACAATGCTTCTGCGTGTGCTGTTCAATGGATTCCCTTTGCAATCAAGATGGAATTTACTTCACGGGTTCGGCGACCAGGCTGACAGCGCCCAGCAACCCGGCCGGACGCGGATAAATCAGTTCGGTGTCCTGCGGAACGAAGCGCTGGCCATAGCGTGCCGACAGCAGGCGATAGTCCGGCAGCGCGCGCCCGGCCAGGGTGTTGACGGCCAGGTTCGCCACCTGCACTTCGATGGTGTTGGCGCCCGGCTTGAGCAGGTGGCCGATCTCGACGCGATAAGGCGGACGCCACACGGCGCCGGCGCGCTGCCCATTCACGATGACCTGCGCCGCTTCGCGCACCGGGCTGTCCAGCATGGCGCGCATCCCGGCCGGCACCTTGGGCGTGGTGGCCAGCGGCGTGCCTTGGCCGAAGTCGAGCAGGATGCGCTGGCCGGTCAATGCCGCATCAGCCACCCGCACTTCTTTCGAATACACCGCCACGCCGGACAGGTAGCGTGTGGATTCGTTCTCGGTCCACGAGCGCAGGGCCGGCATGGCCAGCGGCTGCGCGCTGCCCGGGAAGCGCACCGCCCAGTCGCGCCCCAGGTCGGCCAGCACGGCGGATGGACGGACAGGCGCCGGCGTGCCGGCCGCCAGCGGGCGGTCGGAGAACACCAGCACGCGGGATTCGTACGGCGCCAACGCCAGCTGCGGCGCGGCGGGTGCAGGCGTCACCCGGCCGCTGGCCGGGTCGATCCATGCCGCATGCGCACGCGGACGGCGAAAGCGGGCCTGCGTATTGACGTCGTGATTGCTGGTGTTGGCGATGAAGTAGATGTCCGCATCGCGCAGCTTGCGGTGGATGAAGCCGACATCGCTGGCCGCGCTGCTCAAGCGCACGTCCGGCCCGGCGGCCTCCAAGGCTCGGCCCAGCGCCGCCGCATCGGGCACCAGCCGGGCGCCTGCCGCGAACAAGGCGCCCGTCGCGCTGACGACCTGGCCCGTGATGAGCTCGGCATCCTTGAAGCCGGGCGCCAGGGACGGCTTGCTGCCGACCACGATCACCTTGCCGCCCGCACGGGCAAACGCCGTCAGGCGCGCCAGCACCTCAGGCGCCATGCGGGTCACGTTGGGCAGCACCACCACGCGGTGGCGCAGGCGGGTCGCCAGGACGGCTTCCGCGTCCACATAGTCGAGGTTGAAACCCGCGTCCAGAATCTGTTCGGTCAGTTCGGGCGTGACGTACTTGTGCATCTCCGCCGACAGCGATACCTTGCCCGGTTCGATCTGGGCGGCCACGTCGTCGTTGGGGAGGTACACCGCAACGTCGTTGGCGCTCTCGCCCTGGCGCAGCAGGTAGCTCACGCGCGACAGGTACCCGTTCACCTCGGGCATGACGTTCCACCACGGGTTGTGGTCGTTGAACACGCCGGCCGCGTAGAAGGCGTACCCCGGTTCGGGCGTGCCCGGTGGCGTGTACGGCCAGCCATGCCCGACGAACTGGTTCACGCCCTGCAGGAACATGCGGTCCGCCTCGACCTTCATGTCCAGTGGCGTGGCCGAAAACGCCGGGGAATTCAGCCAGGTCCATGTCTCGGCCGAGATCACCGGGCGCTGGTAGATGTGGCCTGCGGAGGTGGCCAGGCGGGTGAACGAGAAGGCGCGGAACTGCGGGCCCTCGCCTTCGGGCAGCGCCACCAGCCGGTTGCTGGACATCGACACGGCCGGCTCGCCATAGGTTTGCGAGCGAAACTGGGTGCCGTGCCGTTTGGCCCACTGGTCGATGGGCGTCAGGTAGCGTTCGTTCACCAGCTCCGTTTGCGTCAGCACCCAGTCGCGCCGGATCGCGCCCGCTTGTTCGCCCTTGCCGCTGAAGATGGCCGGGATGTGGGGGCGCAGGTCGTAGCCGCGGCGCTGTTCAAATTCGGCCAGGAAGTCGTCGGTCCAGTCGGTGTTGTAAGCTTCCAGGCTGTCCGAGAACACCGCGTAGGGCGGCTGGTCACCGAAGGCCTTGATCAGCGGCTCGGCCACCGTCGCCAGGTGATGCTGGACGGCGCTGCCGCTCAAGTGATCCAGCACGAAGCCTTCGGCGCCGAGCGCGGCGCGCTTGATTTGCTGGCCGGTGCGGCTGGCGATGTACACCACCGCCTTGCGTGGCTTGTCCGACGGCGCCACGGCGAGACGGCCATTGCCGGTCGCCTGCCCCTGCAGCGGGGCCAGTTGCGCGGCGTCGGCGCCCTCCCCAATGAAAGTGGCGACCAGCTTCTCGCCGCTCATCACGGCCGGCAGCGCGAACGAGCTGGCCTGGGGTGGGATCTCGACGATGGCCTGGCGCAGGCGCGACGCGGCCTGTTGGGCGCTGATGTGTGGCCCGCCATAGGGCCAGCCGCTGGCCAAGGTCAGGTCCACGCGCAGGCCGTGGGCGCGGCCGGTGCGGTTGGCGAAGCTCAGGGCATCGAGGAAGTCGGGTGACAGGTAGGGCGTATTGCGGATGCCGCGCGCCGGGTCGTCCAGTTCCATGGGGTAGACCGGCTGGATTTCGAAGCCGCCAAAGCCGCCCGCCTTCATCGCGGCGATTTCGCGCTCCAGTTCGGGCTTGACGACGGCCGGGCCGAACCACCACCAGCGCATCAGGGGACGGGCGTCCGGCGGCGGTTCGGCGAGGTGTTTGACCACTTCGCCGATGGTGTCGAAGCGGGTGGGTTCAGGGGCGGCGTGCGCGGCGAGGCTGAACAGCGCGGCCAGGACCGCCGCGTAGGCTTGGTGTGGATGGGTCATCGATACCAGTGAATGAGCGGTGAGGGACGAAACGAAGTCGCGCTGGCATCCCACCGCCGACCTCCCCAACGTCATTCCCGCGTAGGCGGGAATCCATGGCGCGTTCCATCTGTGACGGCGTTCCACTCTGCGAATACGTGGTTTGGGTTCCCGCCAAGGGGGCCGCCGAGGCCGGGAACGACGGTTTTACAGCCAACGAAACAATCGATACCTGCTAGACGATCCCGCTGCTGCTCGCCCCCGCCTTCGGCGGCCGTTGCTGCGCCGCGCGGGCGCGGTAGCCGCTGGCGCGAAAGGTGGCCACCGGGTCGAGCGCGCCGCCCGCGCGCAGGCGCGCCATGGCCAGGATCGGGCTGACATCGGTTCGGAACGCCGCCTTCAGCGTCTGCGCCGCCTGCAGCACGTCGTTCTCTTCCTGGTAGTGCGCCAGCGCCTGGCGGTTCACCAGCGCGGCCTGCACGAAGGCGCGCTGCACTTCGGTCGCGCTGCTCATCAGGCTTTCCACCGGATCCGTCACGTTGTGCGACTGGTCCAGCATGTAGGCCAGCTGGCTCACGCCGCCGTCGCGCAGGTCGGCGTCGGCCAGTTCGTTAAACACCAGGAACAGCTGGAACGGGTCGATCGAACCGGCATCCAGGTCGTCGTCGCCGTACTTGCTGTCGTTGAAGTGGAAGCCGCCCAGTTTGCCGAACTGCGCCAGGCGCGCGACGATCATCTCGATGTTCGTGTTCGGCGCATGGTGGCCCAGGTCGACCAGGCACTTGGCCTTGGGCCCCAATTGCTGGGCGCAGGCGAAGCTGGTGCCCCAGTCGGCGATCGTGGTGGCGTAGAACGCCGGCTCGAACAGCTTGTGCTCGATGAGCACCTGCCAGTCGTCCGGCAGCGCGGCGTAGATGGCGCGCATGCTGTCGAGGTAGCGCTCCAGCGCGCCGCGCAGGTTCTGCTGGCCGGGGAAGTTGGACCCGTCGCCCACCCACACCGTCAAGCCCTTCGAGCCAAGCGTCTTGCCGATCTCGATGCAGTCGAGGTTGTGGGCGACGGCCTGCTCGCGCGCCGCCCGGTCCTGCGCCGTCAGGCTGCCGAACTTGTACGTATGCTCCTGGCCCTGCTGGTCCTGGAAGGTGTTGGAATTGACCACGTCGAAGCCCAGCTTGAGCGCGCTGGCGTACTCGCGCAGTTCGCGCGCGTCGGTCGGCTTATCCCATGGGAAGTGCAGCGACACCGTCGGGGTGGCGCCGGTCAGCTGGTGGATGATGCCGCAGTCGTCCAGCTTTTCAAATACGTTGCGCGGCTCGCCGCGGCCCGCGAAGCGCGCGAAGCGGGTGCCGCCGGTGCCGACGCCCCAGCTCGGCACCGCGACCGCGAACGCCTGGGCCTGCGCGGTCAGCGCCTCGATATCCACGCCGCGGCGCGCCAGCATGCCGCCCAGCGCCTCGTAATCGGCTTCGAGGGCGGCGCGCGTCTTGGCGTTCTGGTCGGCGATCAGGCTCGCGTCGATAAGTGTGCTCATGTCTTGTCTCCTTTGGACGGCGGCGGCACTGGCGGCCGCCTGCCTTTGTACGCGTGTGCTTGGTGCTCTACAGGTTGCGGCAATTATCGGGTGAACGCCGCCGCATTGCCAGCGTCCACGTTGAGGATATTCCCCGTGCTCTTGGCCGACTTGTCGCTGGCGAGGAAGTACACCGCCTCGGCGATATCTTCCGGCAGGACGGACAGCTTGAGCATGCTGCGGTTGCGGTAGAACTCTTCGATATCGTCCTCGCCGATCTTGTTGGACTGGGCGCGCTCCTGCTTCCACTTGCCGTCCCAGATGCGCGAGCCGCGAATGACAGCGTCCGGATTGACGACGTTGACGCGGATGCCGTGGCTGGCGCCTTCCAGCGCCACGCAACGGGCCAGGTGCACTTCTGCCGCCTTGGCGGTGCAGTAGGCGGCCGCGCCGCTGGAGGCCACCAGGCCGTTCTTGGAGGCGACGAACACCATGCTGCCGCCCAGCTGCTGCTGCTTCATGATGCGGAAGGCGGCGCGGCTGGCCAGGAAATAGCCGGTCACGAGGATGTCCTGGTTACGCTGCCAGATCTCCAGCGTGGTGTCTTCCAGCGGCGCGGACGAGGCGATGCCCGCGTTCGAGATCAAGAGGTCGATGCCGCCGAAGCGCAGCGCGGTAGCGGACAAGACCTGCTCCACCTCCTGCTCGCTGGTGATGTTGGCGCGCACGGTGGCAATCGCGTCCTTGCCGCCCGCCTTCACCAGGCCCTGGTAGGCCGAGTCGAGCGCTTCCTGGTCGATATCGGTCAGCATGAC
>JBKHWY010000184.1:0-8491 GCA_046566285.1 Gammaproteobacteria bacterium
CGTCGTTGGGGCCGATCATCGGTGTGCCGGGCATGAAGTTGATGTGATCGGTGAGCACCACCAGGCTGCCCGCGTCGACCTCAGCGCGCAGCGAGCCGGCCGCGTTGGTCACGAACAGCATTTCGCAGCCGAGCAGTTTCAAAGTGCGCACGGCGCTGGTCATCACGCCCATACCGTAGCCTTCGTAGAAGTGGCCACGGCCCTTCATGCACGCCACGTCCACGCCGGCCAGGGTGCCGAGCACCAGTTCGCCCGCGTGGCCATGCACGGTGGAGATGGGAAAACCGGGCAGTTCGTCGAAGCCGATCGAGACGGGCGCCTCCATCTGCTCGGCCAGCACGCCCAGGCCGGAACCGAGGATGAGCGCAACGCGCGGCTGAAAAGCGGGCTTCTTCGCCCGGATCACGTCCGCTGCTTCAAAAGGGGTTTGGGTGGACATGGAAAATTCCTAAGTTCCTAAGTTCCTAAGCGGGACGCATTTAAATTCATTCATTACTATGCCCGAACGCGGATATGTTCGGCAAATACCGAATTTCTTGAGCATTTATATGCGAAGAAAATAAATTGACGGTATCATCCCCGCAACAACCGGTCGTCAAGCGCTTTTGCTTCGTTGACACCCCTACGACAGATGTTTACCATCGAAAACAAATGTCGAATAAGAGCTGCTGCCGTGACTGAACTTTCCAAAAAAGACCAGCTCTATGAGCTCATCCGCGCCAATCCGTTTATCTCGCAACAGGATCTGGCGGTTCAGCTCAGACTGTCACGCTCGGCGGTGGCCGGCTACATCGCCGGCCTGATCCGCGAACGCCGCCTGCTCGGGCGCGCCTACGTCCTGCCCGACAAACGCCCCATCGTCTGCATCGGCGCCGCCAACCTGGACCGCAAACTGCGCTCGGTCGGCCCGCTCACCATGGGCACCTCCAACCCGGCGCGCCAGGACGAATCGTTCGGCGGCGTGGCCCGCAACATCGCCGAGAACCTGGCGCGCCTGGCCGCCCCCGTGTCCCTGATCACCGCCGTGGGCGACGACTCGTCCGGCCGAGCCCTGCTGGCGCACGCCGAAGGCGCCGGCATCGATACGCGCGGCACCGTGCGCCTGCCCGGGCGCGCCACCGGCACCTACACCGCCGTGCTGGACGACCGTGGCGAAATGCTGGTGGCGCTGGCCGACATGGCCCTGTACGACACCCTCACGCCCGACTTCATCGCCAGCCGGCAGCCCCTGCGCGCGGGCGGCGCGCTCACGGTGGCGGATTTGAACCTGCCGCGCGAATCGCTGGACGTGCTGCTGGCCGACGCGGCGCGCGATGCCGTGCCGCTGATGCTCGTGGCCGTGTCGCAGCCGAAGATGGCCAACCTGCCCGAGCGGCTGGACGGCCTGCGCCTCTTGATCCTGAACGAAGGCGAGCTGGAAACCCGCATGGGCGCCAAGCTCGCCACCGACGAGGACTTCGCCGCCGCCTGCCGTGCTTTACGGGCCCAAGGCGTGGAGGACGTGATCGTCACGCGCGGCGGCACCGGCGTGATCTACACCGTGGACGATGGCATCGCCTTCATGGATGCGCAGGATGCTCACATCGTGGACGTGACGGGCGCCGGCGACGCCTTCGCCGCCGCCGTGGCCTGGTCGCTGTTCCAGGGCAGCGCCGACCTGGCGCTGGCCTGCCGCCGCGGCCTGCGCGTGTCGGCCATGACCCTGGCCTGCGAAGAGACGGTGTGCCCCGAGCTCGATGCCGAGACCCTGTCGGACATCCACGACTTCGAGACCATCCCTTCCCTGACCTCCGCCCTGGACTGACATGCATCCGCTGTTATCGCTTCCGCTGTTATCGCTCTCCCCAGAAGTGCAGGCCGCACGCGCGGCCGGCCAGCCCATCGTCGCCCTCGAATCGACCATCATCTCGCACGGCATGCCCTACCCGCAGAACGTGGCCATGGCGCGTGAAGTCGAGCAGATCATCCGCGACGCCGGCGCCGTGCCGGCCACCATCGCCATTTTGGACGGGAAGATCTGCGTCGGGCTGGAAGCGGCCCAGCTGGAGCTGCTGGCCACGGCGCCGGACGTAATGAAAGTCAGCCGGCGCGACATGGCCTACGCCGTCGCGCAGAAGCGGCTGGGCGCGACCACCGTGGCCGCCACCATGATCTGCGCCCGGCTGGCCGGCATCGCCGTGTTTGTCACCGGCGGCATCGGCGGCGTGCACCGGGGCGCCGAAACCAGCTTCGACATCTCGGCCGACCTGCAGGAACTGGCCCAGACCGATGTGGCAGTGGTGTGCGCAGGCGTGAAATCCATCCTCGACATCGGCCTGACGCTGGAATACCTGGAGACGCACGGTGTGCCGGTGGTGGCCGTGGGCCAGCGCGGCTTTCCCGCGTTTTTCACGCGGGAGAGCGGTTTTGAGGCCGACTTCCAGCTCGATAGCGCTGACGAGCAGGCAGACTTCATCCGCACCAAATGGCAGCTGGGCTTGAAAGGCGGCGTCGTGATCGGCAACCCGGTGCCGGCCGCGCAGGCCATGCCCAAGGATGAAATCGACCGCATCACAAGCCAAGCCTTGCTGGACGCCGATGCGGCGGGCGTGACGGGCAAGGCCATCACGCCGTTCCTGCTGGACCGGATCAAGCAGCTGACCGGCGGGCGCAGCTTGGCCACCAATATCGCGCTGGTCAAGCACAACGCGCTGGTGGGCGCGCAGCTGGCCGTGGCGCTGGCGCGCTAGCCCCCATGACCATCGACCTGAAACAGCTGAAGTACTTCCTCGCCGTGGCCGAGGAAAAGAGCTTCAGCCGCGCGGCCGAGCGGCTGCACATCTCGCAGCCGCCCCTGAGCCAGCAGATCATGAAGCTGGAAAGTGAGCTGGGCGTGCGCCTGTTCGCGCGCACCACCCGCACGTTCGAGCTGACGGCGGCCGGCAAGGCGCTGATGGGCGAAGCGGCCGACCTGCTGGCGCGCATGCGCCAGACCATCGACACCATCCGCCAGATCGACCGCGGCGAAGTGGGACGGCTGCGGGTGGGCATCGTGGGCTCGGCCATGTGGGGCCCCATTCCCACCATGCTGGAACAGTTCCAGACCCAGTACCCGCGCGTGACCTGGACCTTGCACGAACTGGGACCGAACGCCCAGCTGGAAGCGCTGCGCGCGCGCCAGATCGACGTGGGCTTCTGGCGCGAACCGCGCATGCCGGAGGAAGAACTCAAGAACAGCAGCCTGCGCCAGGACCTGTGCTTCCGCGAGAACGTGGTGGTGGCGGTGAACGAGCAGCACCCGCTGGCCAAGGAACCACATGTGGAGCTGACGGATATTGCCAACGAGCCGATGCTGACGCTCTCGCTGGACAAGTCCTCGTTCCCGCGCTACCTGATCCAGTGCTGCGTGGAGGCCGGGTTCGAGCCGACCGTGTTCCAGGAGGCGAACGAGCCGCAAACCCTGCTGGCCATGGTGGGCGCGGGCCTGGGCGTGACCCTGATGCCCGAAACCACCAGCCGGGTGGCCTGGCCGGGCGTGGTGTTCCTGCCGATCAGGACGCGCCCGCCGTCGGCCAACCTGTACATCACCTACACCTCGCAGGACGATGCGCCGGTGGTGCGCGCCTTCCTCAACATCTTGAACCTGGGCGCGGCCTGAACTGCGCATGGACAAATGTTTGTCGAGGCCGACTTATATCCAAAACCTCTTAATGTTCAAGAAAAATCGTATTTGCCGAACTTATTGTCATTGATGCATAGTTCTGCAGTTGCGCAATCGATCTCGGCCGTGATCCGGCCCGGGCAATTCGATCTCGGCCGTAACCCGGCCGTGTAAATGCAGCGCATCTCCGAAGGAGACCCTCCATGAGGACCCGTAGCACCTTTCCTTACAAATCGTTTGTCAGCGTGCATCGCAGCTGTGGCGTTTACCCTGCCACCTTGCCCGCGCTGCCGCCGCGCTCGGCGATCCCGCAGCGCTGCCCCCCAGGATGGAGTTGGACCTGACACAATATGCGGGCCGGTCGCTAAGCGAACTGGGCGCGTCGCAGGTGCCGGGTACAATATTGAAACTCCAGGAGCTTTCCCATGAATCCAAGCAAACTCTGTCTCGCGATCGCCGCCTTCTGCGTCGCGGCAGGCGCCGCCGCCGCCGACCCCAAGCTGGGCATCGTGTACGACGCGGGTGGAAAATTCGACAAATCGTTTAACCAGTCCGCTTTCGAAGGCGCCGAGCGCTTCCGCAAAGAGACCAACATCAAATTCTTCGAGGCGCAAGCGTCCAGCGATACCCAGGCCGAACAGGTGCTGCGCGGCCTGGCGCGCAAGAAGCTCGACCTGATCGCCTCCATCGGCTTCTCGCAAACCCAGGCCGTGCAGAAGGTCGCGGCGGAATTCCCTAACGTGCGCTTCGTGCTGATCGACGGTGTCGCCAAGGGCAACAACGTCAACTCGGTGCTGTTCAAGGAACAGGAAGGCTCCTACCTGGTGGGCGTGGCCGCCGCGCTGGCCTCCAAGTCGAAGAAGATCGGCTTCGTGGGCGGCATGGACATCCCGCTGATCCGCGCCTTCGCCTGTGGCTACACCCAGGGCGCCAAGGCCACCACCCCGAACGTGGAGGTGCTGCAGAACATGGTGGGCACCACCAGCGCGGCCTGGAACGACCCGGCCAAGGGCGGTGAGCTGGCGCGCGCCCAGTTCGACCGCGGCGTGGACGTGGTGTTCGCCGTGGCCGGCGGCTCGGGCATGGGGACGCTGCAGACAGCCAAGGCCAAGGGCAAGCTGGCCATCGGCGTGGACTCCAACCAGAACTACCTGTACCCGGGCACGATGCTGACCTCCATGGTCAAGCACGTGGACAAGGCCATCTACGACGCCTTCATGCAGATGAAGACCGGCAGCTGGAAGCCGGGCGTGAGCTACCTGGGCTTGAAGGAAGGCGGCGTGGACTGGGCGCTGGACAAGGATAACCGCGCGGTGGTGACGCCGGAGATCGAAAAGCGCGTCAACGAAGCGAAAACCAATATCATCAACGGCAAGACCAAGGTAACCGACTACCGCACCGCCAACAGCTGCCCGGGCTGACGCACGCTCGCGTCATCGCCAGCGCAGTACAGGAAGCGCGCCGCGCCGGTCATCCGGTCCGGCGCGCTTTTGAAATCAAAACTCAGACCTTCATGCAGCCAGCCGACACGCCCGCCGTAGAATTTCGCCGCATCAGCAAGGCCTTCGGCGCCGTGCAGGCCAATGCCGACGTGAGCTTCGCCGTGGCCAAGGGCTCGATCCATGGCGTGATCGGCGAGAACGGCGCCGGCAAGTCCACTTTGATGAGCATCCTGTACGGCTACTACCATGCCGACAGCGGCGAGGTGCTGGTGGACGGCGCGCAGCGCGACATCCGCACCAGCCAGGAAGCTATCGCGCTGGGCATCGGCATGGTGCACCAGCACTTCATGCTGGTCGAGAATTTCACCGTGCTCGATAACGTGATGCTGGGCGCGGAAGGCGGCTTGCGGCTGGCCGCCAGCCGCGCCAAGGTCGAAGCCACGCTGCGCGAGATCTGCCAGCGCTACCGGCTGGAAGTCGATCCCCTGATGCGCATCGACCAGCTGTCGGTGGGCGCGCAGCAGCGCGTGGAAATCCTCAAGCAGATCTACCGCAGCGCCAACATCCTGATCCTGGACGAGCCGACCGCCGTGCTCACCGCGCAGGAAACCGCGTCCCTGTTCGAGATCCTGCGGCTGTTCAAGGCCCAGGGCAAGACCATCATCCTGATCACCCACAAGCTGGGCGAGATCATGGAGATCACCGACCAGGTGACGGTGATGCGCGCCGGCCGCGTGGCCGGCGAAGTGGCCACACGCGCCACCACCAAGGAAGACCTGGCCAACATGATGGTGGGCCGCCAGATCGTCAGCGAGCTGCCGCGCGCGCCCTATTCTCCCGGCGCGGCGGTGCTCGAGGTGCAGGGCCTGGGCGTCAAGGACGCCAACGGCGTGGCCCTGCTGGCCGACATCGACCTGACCCTGCGCGCCGGCGAGATCGTCGCCATTGCGGGCGTGTCCGGCAACGGCCAGAGCGAGCTGCTGGAGATCCTGTCGGGCATGCGCCTGCCCACGGCGGGCACGGTGAGCTTCCTCGGCCGCGCGCTGCCGCTGTCGAACCGCAAGGACGCCGAAGGCTTGCCGGCCCAGCTGCGCGAGCTGGGCATCGGCCACGTGCCGGAAGACCGCCTGCGCAATGGCGTCATCAAGGACTTCTCGGTCATGGACAACACCGTGTTCGGCTACCAGCGCCGGGTGAAGAACCGCTGGGGCCTGCTGGACTTCAAGGCGATCGCCGCGCGCTGCCAGCACCTGCTGCAGGCGTTCGACGTGCGCCCGGCCAACCCGGACCTGCGCATTGGCCTGCTCTCCGGCGGCAACCAGCAGAAGGTCGTGATCGCCCGGGAAGTGTCCGCCGCGCCCCGCCTGATGCTGGTGGGCCAGCCCACCCGCGGGGTCGACATCGGCACCATCGAAGCCATCCACACCGAGCTGCTCAAGCTGCGCGACGCCGGCGTGGCCATCTTGCTGGTGTCGAGCGAACTGGAAGAAGTGCGCGCGCTGGCGGACCGCATCGTGGTGATGTCCGGCGGGCGCATCACGGGTGAATTGATGGTCGAGGACTTCGACACCACGCGCATTGGCCTCATGATGGGCGGGATGCATAAAACATGAACCCAAGCAAACTCAACGAACTGCCACGCTGGGCCACCGGGGTCGCCCTGCCGGTCCTCAACCTGCTCTCGGCGCTGCTGGTCGCCGCCCTGGTCATCCACCTGCTGGGCGAAAGCCCGGTGGAGTCGCTCGCCATCCTGGTCAATTCTGCCGTCATCAACCCGGAAGGCTTGGCCTACACCCTGTTCTACGCCAGCACCTTCATCTTCACCGGCCTGTCGGTGTCGGTGGCGATGAAGGCGGGCCTGTTCAACATCGGCAGCGAAGGCCAGATGTACGTGGGCGGCCTGGGACTGACCCTGGTGATGCTGGCGCTGGATGCTTCCCTGCCCGGCTGGCTGCTGATCCCGGTGGCCATGCTGGGCAGCGCCCTGTTCGGCGCGGGTTGGGCGGCGCTGCCCGGCTACCTGCAGGCCCGGCGCGGCAGCCATGTGGTGGTCACCACCATCATGTTCAACTTCATCGCGGCCAGCCTGATGAACTTCATCATCGTGAAGTACCTGGTCCCGGTGGGCGAGCAGAATCCCGCCAGCCGCGTGTTCGCGGAAGCCGGCGCCCTGCCCCGGCTGCAGCAATGGTTCCCGGCGCTGGGCGACACGCCGCTCAATATCAGCTTCCTGCTGGCCATCGGCGCGCTGGCGCTGTACGGCCTGATGGTGTGGCGTTCGGCCTGGGGCTACCAGCTGCGCGCCACCGGCCTGAATGCGCACGCCGCGCACTACGCCGGCATTCCAATTGGCGGGACCATCATCGCCACGATGCTGATTTCCGGCGCGCTGGCGGGCCTGGGCGCCGTCAATTCGATCATGGGTTCGACCCACTACCTGAGCCTGAACTTCCCCGCCGGCGCGGGTTTCGTCGGCATCGCGATTGCCCTGATGGGGCGCCAGCATCCCGTCGGAATTTTCCTCTCCAGCGTGCTGTTCGGCGCGCTGATCCAGGGCGGTTTTGATTTGTCGCTGGAAAAGCCCAACATCCCGCAAGAGACCTTCATTTTCATCCAAGGCCTCATCATCCTCTTCTGCGGGGCGATGGAAAACCTGTACGCGCCGGCCCTGCTGCGCCTTCTCAACCTCGGCAAGGGGGCCCGCCATGCTTGAAGACCTGCACCTGACCAGCATCGTCGTCTCCACCATCCGCAACGCGCCGGTGCTGCTGTTCGCCGCCATGGCCGGCCTGTTCGCCGAGCGCAGTGGCGTGATCGACCTGGCCCTGGAGGGCAAGATCCTCGCTTCCGCCTTTGTGTCGGCGGCAGTGGCCTACACCACCCAAAACCCGTGGTACGGCATCGCCGCCGGGGTGGCCGTATCGACCGCGCTGGCGCTGATCCAGGGTTTTGTCAGCATCACGCAGAAGGGCAACCAGCTGGTGGGCGGCATTGCGATCAACATCGCCATGAGCGGGCTGACCTTCGTGCTGGCGCAGTTCTTCTTCCAGCAGGGCGGGCGCACGCCGGACCTGGGCGCTGCACGCCTGACGGACGTCAATCTGCCAGGCACCGACGCGCTGGCCGGCGTGCCCTTCATCGGCTGGCTGTACGGCCACGTGATCGGCGGGCACAGCGTGCTGGTGTACCTGGCCTTTGCCATGATCCCGCTGGTGCACTGGGTGGTGTATCACAGCCGCTTCGGCCTGCGCCTGCGCGCCTGCGGCGAGAACCCGCATGCGGCCGATGCGGCCGGCGTGAGCGTGGCGCGCACCCGCTACCTGGCCATGCTGGCGGCCGGGGTACTGTGCTCGTTCTCCGGCGCCTACCTCGCCATCGTCCAGAGCGGCTTCTTTTTGCGCGACATGTC
>JBKHWY010000185.1:0-8487 GCA_046566285.1 Gammaproteobacteria bacterium
CACCAGGATTACAGCGTGCTCGACGATAGCGCCACCGATGACGGCGTGCGCTCGCTGATCGCCCTGTCGCTGCTGGCCGAAAGCGCCATCGCGCAATACCAGGGTCAGCCCAGCTCGCTCGAATGGCACAAGGGCGGCGCGCGCGCCAGCAATTACCTGGGGCTGACCGATGACGAAGTCGGTGATCTGTTGGACGGGCTGCATGACTCGTTCCACACAGAACACTAATCTTTGACAAGAGCCAGGACCAGGACGATACTGGATTGACTCGCTAGCGAGTTAAAAAACAGTTGGACGCAGGAGGAGACAATGGCACAGTTCACCAGGCTGATGTGTTCGGCCATCCTGGCCGCAACGGTATTTGTCGTCACCGGCTGTGCGGGTGTGCGCCCCGTCTCCCAGGTGGCGCCGCATGAATTGTTTGCCGATGGCTTGTTCAAGCCGCCAGCGGCGCCGGCCTCCACCGCCGGCCTGTTCGACCTCAGTCCCGCCATGCGTACCTATCTGCAAAGCCCACGCTTCAAAGCACTGCTGCGCACTCATGGGCCGGAGCGCGGTCTGGTCGAAGCGCTGTATCGCACCGGCGAATTGCGGCTCGACTACGACGCCACCGTCACCCGCAACGCGGCCGATACTTACGATCTACGCATGGGCAATTGCCTGTCGCTGGTGATCATGACCGCTGCGTTTGCCAAGGAGCTCGGGCTCCCGGTACAGTTCAACGATGTCGCGGTCGAGCAACTGTGGAGCCGCAATGGCGACATGTACTTTGCCAATACCCATGTCAACCTGACCATCGGGCGCATCCTTGGCAACGCGATCCAGAATGTCGGCAGCACCAGGGCGTTGACGGTCGACTTCATCCCATCCGAAGACAGCGCGGCCCTGCACTCGCGCCCCATCGACGAGTCCGCGATCTTGGCGATGTACATGAATAACCGCGCGGCCGAGCTGATGACTGAACGAAAGTTCGATGACGCCTACTGGTGGGCACGCAATATGCTCGAGCAGCATCCCGACCATTTGAATGGCTATAACACGCTGGGTGTGGTGTACCAGCGCCATGGCGATTTTGTCATGGCGGAAAAAGTATTCAGGGCCGGACTGGTGCTGGAACCGGAAAACCGGAACCTGATGAACAACCTGATTCCGGTGCTGGCCGGCTTGGGCAAGGCCGAGGAAGCGCAGGCGCTGAAGCTCCGTCTGGCCAGCATCGATCCGACGCCGCCGTTTCATTATTTCCGCAAGGGGCAAACCGCCATGGCGCGCGGCGACTTCAAGGAAGCGAGGACCATGTTCACCAAGGAAGTGCGGCGCTCGCCGTTCTATCACGAGTTTCACTTCTGGCTGGCACTGGCACAACTGGGATTGGGAGAGCGGGGAGCGGCACGCGAACAGCTCAGTCTGGCAATGGAGACCAGCAATACGAAAGAGCTGTCGCGGCGCTATTCAGCCAAGCTGGAACATTTGCGGGCAAGTGCCGCGCAGCGGCCGTTCGCCATGTACGCGCCGCCGGGATGAACCGGGCTTAACGGCGGCGATGGGTGCCGCCTGGCGCAGGACGGCTGCGGTTTTCGATATGGCGGAAGGTAATCCGACCCTTGCTCAGATCGTAGGGCGACAGCTCCAGGCTGACCTGGTCGCCTGCCAGGATGCGGATGTGGTTCTTGCGCATCTTGCCGGAGGTATAGGCGATCAGCTTGTGACCGTTTTCGCAATCGACGCGAAAACGCGAGTCCGGCAGGATTTCCGATACGACGCCATTCATTTCAATCAATTCTTCTTTTGCCATCAGTGCACTCCTGGGGTGGGACGGGCCATGCGGCCGGGATTGCAACGCGGGCGGGCAAGGTGATGCCGGCCTGGGTCGCACGCAAACGGTAGAGATGGCGGCACATCGGAACATCGTCGATGCGCTGCTGAAAGGGGACAAGTGCTGTCCGGTGGATGAGGAAAAAAAAGCCCGCTGGTGCGGGCTTCGTTTCAATGTAGTGCCAATGCTTGTACTGCCAACGCTTGTATGGCCAAACTCGTGTTGGCAACGCGTTATTCGCTGCAAGAGCCCATGCTATCTGCAAGGTGCCGAGCCCGGGACGCCTGCGCTATCTGCGCAGTGCCTCCGTGGTGTAACCGATCAACGTATCTGGAACTACAGTCCGCCTGGCATGCTCGCCGGCGACCGTACACAAGTCGCGCCGCGTGCCTGATGCGGAGCCGGTGCAGCTCATGAACTGCAACCGAAGACGCAGTGTAACACAGTTTTTTGTGCAGCGCACAAATTGTTCAGCGGACGCGATCTGGCGTGCCGTCGGTGAACAGCGCCCGCCACTGATCCAGCTTGGCGTCGAAGCGAACGGCGGCCAGGGCGGGCGAGGTCGACGGCAGTACCAAGGTACGATAACCCTGGGCCTCGAACTGCGGCGCGAACTTGCCGGCGGCCTGGCCATTGAACGCCACCGTCTCGAGACGCGGGCACAATTGGCGCAGGCGCGCAAAATCGTTGGCGGCGCTGTTGCGGATGGCCGAGTCCAGGCTCCCCTGGCGTTCGCAGGCGCCCAGGACATCCCACAGGCCGACGCCGTGTGCCAGCAGGCGCGGCAGACGGGCCGCATAGGGCAGGCTGCTCAGGTCTTCGCCCAGCAGCGCCGACAGGATCGGCCACAGGGCATTGCGCGGATGCGCGTAATACTGCCCCGCCGCGAGCGAGGCGGCGCCGGGAAAGCTGCCGAGGATGAGGATGCGGGTGTGCGCGTCGATGACGGGCGCCAGGCCCGTCAGCCGTGCTGTGGATGCGGTCATGCCGGCATTCTAGCGTCCGGTCCGCAACACGGGCGCAGCCGGGTGTAGAATCGGCTTGCCTGTCCCGTGCCCAACCATGCCAACCGTTCCTTCCGCCCGGCCGATCGACGTCCTGCTCGCGCGCTACCGCGAGAGCCATCGCAACGCCCTCAACGAACGCATCCACTGCGTGTGCGTACCGGCCATCGTGTTCGCCTTGCTGGGGCTGCTCTGGTCCGTGCACTGGGTGCTGGCGTTGGCGGCGTTTGGCGCGTCGATGCGCTACTACCTTGACTTGTCGCGCCCGTTTGCCTTGGGGATGGTGGGGATGATCTTGCCGATGCTGGTGCTGCTGGCGTTGCTGCCGGCGATGACGGTGCTGCCGCTGTCGATCGGGATCTTCGTGCTGGCGTGGATCGGCCAGTTCATCGGCCACCACATTGAAGGCAGGAAGCCTTCGTTCATGGACGACGTGCGTTTCCTGCTGATCGGCCCACTGTTCGTGCTGGGGGTGCTGTACCGGCGCCTGAATCTCGCCTGGTAGAGCACGCCTACCCGCGATTACTCGGCTTCCAGGGCGCTGCGGGCCCACATGGCGGTGGAGTCGGCCGCGTCGCGGCTGAAGCCTTCGTCGGCCTGATGGGTCGCCAACAATAGCCAGGTGCACGCAAGCACGTGGACGAGCACGATGGCGATCTTGAAGGGCAGCGCGGGCTTCATGCCGATTCCTCTAATTTATTCAGAACTAAACTTATTCAAAACACAAAGCTAGTATCGCGCGGTTTGGGCCCGCACGAATCGAATTCCCATCCGCGCTTACAAAAAACCGACAAAAAGCCACAAAGTGTGGTTTTGGGCGCATGCCGTCCGGATCGCCCCTTTCCGCTATACTTTTTCGATGTCTTCTCCCGTTCTGTTTGTCATCGCTTCCCTCATCTGGGGTTCCACCTTTTGGGCCATTACCTTGCAGTACGGCGAAGTGGCACCGGCCGTCTCGGTGGTGTACCGCTTTGCGCTGGCCAGCGCAGTGCTGTTCCTGGCCTGCCAGGCGCGCGGGCTGCGCCTGCTGTTGCCGTGGCGGGTGCAGCGCTGGATGATCCTGCAGGGCTTCTTCACCTTTGCGCTGTCGTATGCATGCACCTACCGCGCCGAGCAATACCTGGTGTCGGGCCTGGTCGCCGTGCTGTTCGCATTGATGGTGTTCTGGACGCCGATCTGCGCGCGCATTGCTTTCGGTGTGCCGATATCGCGCCGCACCTGGCTGGCCGGCCTGGCGGCCACCGCCGGCGTGAGCCTGCTGTTCGCCCGGTCGATCGGCGCGGCCTGGGACGAGATGGCGCGCGGCGGCCAGGGCCACTTCCTGCTGGGCTTGGCGCTGGCATTGATGGCGACGATTGCCAGTTCGGCCGGCAGCGTGCTGGTCGGCAAAGTGCGCGAACAGTCGAGCGAACTGTTCCTCACAATGTCCTGGACCATGCTGTGGGGCACGCTGATGGTGGCGGCCTGGGCCCTGGCCAGCGGCACCCACTTTGGCTTGCCGACCGCGCCGCGCTACTGGTTTGGGCTCCTGTACCTGTCGCTGTTCGGCTCGGTCATCGCCTTCGCCGCCTACTTCACGCTGATCAACCGCATCGGCTCGCACAAGGCCGTGTACATCGGCGTGATCACGCCCGTCATTTCGGTACTGCTGTCGATCCAGCTCGAACACTACCGGCCCGGCCCGCTGGAATGGCTGGGCATGGCCGTGTGCCTGGGCAGCGTGGCCTGGGCCTTGCGCGGACCGTCCACCCTGCCCTCAACTCTTGTCCCCCATATCGATGACACATCCGCCTGAACTAACCATCCGTCCCGCCACGCCTGCCGACGTCCCCGCCATCCTGAAGCTGATTGTCGAGCTGGCCGAATTCGAACAGCTCACGCACCTGCTGACCGCCACCGAAGCCACCCTGCACGAGGGCCTGTTCGGCTTCGCACCCGGCTGCGAAGCCCTGGTGGGCGTGGCCGATGGCGAGGTGGTGGCCTACGCCCTGTTCTTCCACAATTACTCGACCTTCCTGGCGCGCAAGGGACTCTACCTGGAAGACCTGTACGTCCAGCAGGCGCAGCGGGGCAAGGGATATGGCAAGGCCCTGCTGGTGGCGGTGGCGCGGCTGGCGGTGCAGCGCGGCTGCGGGCGCTTCGAATGGACCGTGCTCGACTGGAACGAGAACGCCATCCGTTTCTACCAGGGCATGGGCGCCGACGTCATGCCGGACTGGCGCGTTTGCCGCGTGGCGGGCGACGCGCTGGCGCAGCTGGCGGAACAATAAAAAAGAAAGCCCACAGGCCGCAAAGCGCTGTGGGCAAACCCATTTGGTTAGGATGGGGAGGGGAGATCGGAATCAATCTACGGCATCAATATAGTTGTTCGAGACCGTAGATTCTTGGGGCTTTACAATTTATTACTGGTATTCGAACGTCATTCTCTGACATCAATAATTACAGACGCGCAAAGCTTGGTGTTGAGAAAACTCAATGGAGCGCGTGCATGCGAGTTGGCGCAACACGGCGCCGCGCACTTGATCGTCAGCTGGGCTTCACGCATGGCGCGCGCACAACGCCGCCGAAGACCACGCTGCGGCAGGGATTGCGCCCCATCGCATACGCCAGCTGCGCGGGCCGGGCGATGTCCCACAAGGCCAGGTCGGCGCGCTTGCCCACTTCCAGCGAGCCGCATTCGTGCCCCAGGCCCAGCGCCTGCGCGGCGTGCAGGGTGCAGCCGGCCAGCGCTTCGCGCGGCGTCATGCGCCACAGTGTGCAAGCCATGTTCATGGCCAGGAGAAGGGAGGACAGCGGCGAGGTGCCTGGGTTGCAGTCGGTGGCAATGGCCATCGGTACCCCGGCCGCGCGCAGGGCCGCGATCGGCGGCGCGTGGGTCTCGCGCAGGAAGTAGTAGGCGCCCGGCAGCAGCACCGCCACCGTGCCCGCAGCGGCCATGGCGGCGATGCCGCCCGCGCTCACGTGTTCCAGGTGGTCGGCCGACAGCCCCCCGCAGCGCGCCACCAGCGCGGCCCCGCCCTGGTCGGACAGCTGCTCCGCATGCAGCTTGACCGGCAGGCGGTGCGCTTGCGCCGCCGCGAACACGCGCGCCGTCTGCGCGCTGCTGAAACCAATGCCCTCGCAGAAGGCATCGACCGCATCGACCAGGCCGGCCGCGGCGATGGGCGCGACCATGGCGCATACCTCGTCCACGTAGGCGTCGGCCCGTCCCGCGAATTCCGGCGGCAGCGCGTGCGCGCCGAGGAAGGTGGTGCGCACCTGCACCGGCAGCACTTCGCCGATGCGGCGCGCCACGCGCAGCATCTTCATCTCGGCCTCCAGCGCCAGGCCGTAGCCGGACTTGATCTCCAGCGTGGTCACGCCTTCGGCCAGCAGCGCCTTCACGCGTGGGAGGCTTTGGCGCAGCAGCTCGTCTTCGCTGGCCGCGCGGGTGGCGCGCACGGTGGACAGGATGCCGCCGCCGGCGCGCGCGATGTCTTCGTAGCTGGCGCCCGAAAGGCGGGCTTCGAATTCGTCGCTGCGATCGCCTGCATGGACGATGTGGGTGTGGCAGTCGATCAGGCCCGGGGTCATCCAGGCGCCGGCGCAGTCATGCACGTCGGCCGCCGCCGGCGCGCCGGCACGGGCGCCGATCCAGGCGATGCGCCCGTCCTGCACGCCGAGCGCGCCATCAAGCAGCGTGTCGGGCCCGCCCGGGCCGCCCATCGTGGCCAGATTCACGTGGGTGAACAGGCGCTCCAGCACCGCCATGGCTAGGCGGGGCTAAAAAAAATGTCGACGATCAGCACCACCGCATGCACCGATTCCAACGTCCAGACGGTGGAGGTGTCGAACACGATGGTGTCAAAGCGCACCAGGCCGATGCGCTCGGCATCGCTGGAGACCGACAGGCTCTCCCCTTCGGCCAGGAACAGCAGGGCGACATCGCCGCGCGGGGCGAACGAGGCTTCGCCGCGCAGCACGCGCCGGCCCACCCGGTGGTGGCAGCGCTGGCGCCGTGTCATCACGTTGAAGTCGGTGGTGGGGCCGCCCGCCAGCGTGGCGGCGATATTGGCTTCGCCGGCGAATTCGAAGATCGGCTCCTCCTCACACAAGAGGAAGCGGCTGCCGTTGCCGATGTCGAGTGTGGCGCCCGGCCCGTCTACCAGCGCCAAGGTGCGGTCGATGCCGGGGAAATGCGAGAACGGGCCGTCATGGCTGATCGTGGCCAGGCTGATGCGCCAGTCGAAGCTGTCGAAGGTGGCGCCGGGCGGCGCGGCGGCGATTTCGGTGGTGCACCCCGCGCCATTTTTCCAGGGTGAAGACTCCAGACCGGCATAGGGAATCAGTAGTGTCATGATCGCAATGTCCGTAGTTGGGCGAGAGTCCGCCGATAGCGCTGAGCAATTTCCTCCTGCGCCACGTGCTTGTGATCGCGCACGACCCAGCGACCGCCGGCCATCACATCCCTTATAAGATTATCATTCCCGCTGAAGATGAGGCGATTCAGCACATCCGAGGGCGCGGCATCGGCCAGGTTCGGGTGCAGGTCGTCGAGCACCAGCAGGTCGGCGCGTGCACCGGCGCGCAAGGCGCCGACAGGACGGCCGCAGGCCGCCGCGCCACCCATCAGCGCTTGCCGCCACAGGAAGTCGCTCACCCGGCGCTCGCCCCTGCCGACGGCGCAGTTGCGGCGCTGGTGCAGCAGGCGCTGGCCGTATTCCAGCCAGCGCAATTCCTCCACCGGCGAGTGCGATACATGACTGTCGCTGCCGATGCCGAAGCGTCCATTCGCCGCGATGAACGCCTCGAGCGAAAACAGGCCGTCGCCCAGGTTGGCCTCGGTGGTCGGACACAGGCCCGCCACCGCCGCGCTGGCGGCCAGCGCCGCCACTTCCCCCTCATCCAGATGGGTCGCATGCACCAGGCACCAGTGCGCGTCCAACGCCACGTTGTCCAGCAGGTAGCGCACGGGCCGCGCGCCGGTGGCGGCCAGGCATTGCTCGACCTCGCCCTGCTGCTCGGCCACGTGGATGTGCAGGGGGCGACCGGGCAGCGCCCGGGCCATCGTGCGGATCTGGTCCAGGCTTGCGGCGCGCAGCGAATGGGGCGCCGCGCCCACCTGCACTTGCCCATCGCGCTGCGCATCCAGGCGCGCGACCAGGGCCAGCACCTCGTCCACGCCGGTGCGAAAGCGCGCCTGCGCGGGCTGCAGGGGCTGCGCGCCGAAGCCGGCAAAGCTGTACAGCACCGGGAGCATGGTGATGCCCACGCCGGTCAAGCGCGCGGCGTCGATGATGTCCTGGGCCGTGGTCGCGGGCTGCAGGTAATGGAATTCGCACACCGAGGTGTAGCCATGGCGCAGGCCTTCCGCGAAAGCCTGCGCGGCGATGGCATGCAGGTGCGCGGGCGTGATGGCGCCGGCGAAGCGGTACATCAGGTCGCGCCAGGTCCAGAAGCTGTCCGGCCCCTCGCCGGCGACTTCCGCCAGCCCCGCCAGCGCGCGCTGGAAGGTGTGCGAGTGCAGGTTGACCATGCCGGGGATGACGTAGCGCGCCGTGGGCGCGGACGCGTCAGGCGGCGCGCCAGCCAGCACCTCGACCAGGTTGCCGGCGTCGTCCCAGCGCAGCGCCACCTCCTCGGCCCAGCCGTCCGGCAGCAGCGCGTGGCGCGCATGCAGGCGCTGCACCT
>JBKHWY010000186.1:0-8428 GCA_046566285.1 Gammaproteobacteria bacterium
CCCAGGCCCAGCGCCTGAATACCGTGGCCTCCAACCTGGCCAATGCCGACAGCGCCGCCAGCGCCACCGGCCAGGCCTACCGCGCCAAGCAGGTGGTGTTCGAAGCGGTCCAGACCGAAGGCGGCGCCACCGGCGTGAAAGTCCAGCGCGTGGTCGAGGATGCCTCGCCCCTGAAGCAAGTCTACGACCCCAAGCATCCGATGGCCGACGACAAGGGCTATGTGTCGATGCCGAACGTGAACGTGGTGGACGAGATGGTCAACATGCTGTCGGCCTCGCGCTCCTACCAGTCCAACGTCGAGACCATGAACGCGGCCAAGTCGATGCTCATGAAGACCCTGACCATCGGCCAATAATTTCTAAAGCGCTATGACCACCGTACAAAACTCTACCGCCGCCGTCTCCCAAGACCTGATGAACGCGGTCAACGCCAAGAAGGCCACGGCCGATGGCGTGCAAGCCGACCAGGACAAGTTCATGACCTTGCTGGTGACGCAGCTGAAGAACCAGGACCCCTTGAATCCCATGGACAACGCCGAGATCACCAGCCAGCTGGCCCAGCTGTCCACGGTGACGGGCGTGAACAAACTCAATTCGACGCTGGAAACGTTGAAGTCGAGCTACCAGTCGTCCGAATCGCTGGCCGCGGCCAACATGATCGGCCATGGCGTGCTGGTGGAAGGCAACTTCGCCACCCTGTCGTCGAGCAAGGCGATCATGGGCGTGGAACTGGCCAGCCCGGCCGACAGCGTGCAGGTGATCGTCACCGATCCCCGCACCGGCAAGGACATCACCTCCATCGACCTGGGCCCGCAGTCGGCCGGCAGCGTGCCCCTGAGCTGGGACGGCGTGGCCGACAGCTCCGAACTGGGCGCCGACGGCAAGCCGGTGCCGGTCAAGGATGGCAAGTATTCATTCCGTGTCGTCGCCACCCGTGGCGGCGAGCAGCTCACGGATGCGAAGGCGCTGGCCTTCGATGTGGTCAACAGCGTGACCACCAGTGCGAAGGACGGCGTCAAGCTCAACCTGCCCACCAAAGGCGTCGTCTCGATGGCCGACGTGAAGCAGATTTTGTAATTCAAGCCGCTTCAATACAAACTATTTTCAGGAGAACAGAATGTCTTTCCAACAAGGTCTCAGCGGCTTGAACGGCGCAGCAAAATCGCTCGACGTCATCGGCAACAACATCGCCAACGCCAGCACGGTGGGCTTCAAGGGCTCGCAAGCCCAGTTTGCCGACGTGTACGCCAACTCCCTTAACGGCGCGGGCGGCAACCAGGCCGGCATCGGCACCAAGGTGTCGCAGATCGCCCAGCAGTTCACCCAGGGCAATATCGAATCGTCCAACAACCCGCTCGACATTGCCATCAACGGCGCCGGCTTCTTCCGCACCGTGAACAATGGCGCGGTGCAGTTCAGCCGCAATGGCCAGTTCTCGCTGGACAAGGAAGGCTATATGGTCAACGCCCAGGGCGCCAAGCTGACCGGCTACATGGCCAACCAGCTCGGCAACATCCTGGCCGGCTCGCCGATCCCCCTGAAGATCGACACCTCGGACCTGAAGCCGGTAGCCACCACCACCGTCAGCACCCAGATCAACCTTGATTCGCGCAGCCTGGTGCCGACCGAAACGCCGTTCAACCCGGCCGATCCGACCACCTACAACAAGCAGACTCCGATCGACGTGTACGACAGCCTGGGCAACCCGCACGTGATGTCGACTTACTACGTCAAGAGTTCTCCGGGCGTGTGGGACGTGTACGTGTCGAACGACGGCACCGAGATCACCAACCTGAAAGTGGCCGCCGCCGCGCACGAGAACGACGCCGACCCCGCCGCCGCCACCACCGTCGCGCGCGACGCCTGGATCGCCGATTCGATCATCGCACCGGCGACCGGCAACGCCCCCGCGCTGGCCGCCGCCTACGCGGCCGAAGCCGGCAATGCCGTGGTGGCTGCCATGGCCGCGCTGGGCATGGACCCGGCCGGCATCGACGCGCAAGCCGTGCTGACCGCCGCCACCGCCGCAGGCCAGGTAGTGGGCACCACGCCCGACCAGATCGACGCTGCGATTGCCAAGGCCGTGACCGCACCGGCCCGTCCGGTGGGCCGCATGACCTTCGACCAGTTCGGCCAGCTGGTGCAGCTGCAGCAGAACGTCTACGCCGCCGACAACAGCATGACCTATGAAGACCGCAAGAGCACCGGCCTGACGGTGGACCTGCCGATCTTCCCGCGTACCGGCGCCGAGAGCTTCCTGTCGATTAACGAGCGCTTTACCGACTCGACCCAGTACGGTTCGCTCACCAGCGAGAAGCGCTCGACCCAGGACGGCTACACGGCCGGTAACCTGCAGCGCTTCTCGGCCGGCGCCGACGGCGTCATCCTGGGCCAGTACAGCAACGGCCAGTCGCATGCGCTGGGCCAGATCGTGCTGGCCAACTTCGCCAATCCGAACGGCCTGTCGCCGCTGGGGAACAACGCCTGGGCCGAGACCTCGACCTCCGGCGTGCCGCTGGTGGGCACCCCGCAATCGGGCTCGCTGGGCGTGCTGCAGTCGTCGGCGGTGGAGAATTCCAACGTCGACCTGACGGCGGAACTGGTCAACATGATCACCGCGCAGCGCGTGTACCAGGCCAATGCGCAGACCATCAAGACCCAGGACTCGGTGCTGCAGACGCTGGTGAACCTGCGCTAATTCAGTAAAGGTTTAGTTTGCCACTGCTCTTATGCGCTATGGATTCCCGCCTTCGCGGGAATGACGGCCCTCTTCTTATGCCTCAGGCCTTAAAACCGTCATTCCCGCGAAGGCGGGAATCCATACCGCCGCAGAGCAGCCAAGAACAGGGTTGAAAACATGGACCGCCTAATCTACACCGCCGCCAGCGGCGCCAAGCACATCCTGGAGCAGCAGGCCAGCACGTCGAACAACCTGGCCAACCTGAGCACCACGGGTTTCCGCGCCCAGATCGACGCCTTCCGCGCCGTGCCGGTGGAAGCCGCCGGCACGCTGCCCACGCGCGCCTTTGTCGTCAACGCCACCGTCGGCTCGGACTTCTCCGCCGGCCCGCTGCAGATGACCGGGCGCGATCTCGACGTGGCCGTGCAGGGCAAGGGCTGGCTGGCCGTGCAGATGCCGGACGGCTCGGAAGCCTACACCCGCAACGGCGCGCTGCAGATGAATGCCAACGGCCTGCTGCAAACCTCCAGCGGGCTGACGATCGCAGGCGAGGGCGGCCCGATCAGCATTCCGCCGGAAGTGACCGTCACCATCGGCGGCGACGGCACCATCTCGACGATTGCCACCACCACCAAGCCGGGCGCGCCCACGGTGCTGGGGCGGCTGAAGCTGGTCAACCCGCCTGAAGGCGACCTGGTACGCGGCGACGATGGCCTGTTTCGCCTGAAGGACGGCGGCAGCGCCAACAGCGACCCGCTGGTGAAAGTGGCGGGCGGCGCGCTGGAAGGCTCCAACGTGTCGGCGGTCGATTCCATGGTCAATATGATCTCGCTGGCCAGGTCGTTCGAGACCCAAATGAGCCTCATGAAGAATGCCGAGAATAACGCGGCGAAAGCCGACCAGATCCTCGCTTTGGGTTGACAGTAGCGACCTCATAATGGTCTTCATCGTAAAGGCGTCACGCGTCATGCACAGCGCCCTCACCGGAGAAGACCATGATTCGTTCCCTGTTCATCGCGAAGACGGGCCTCGAGGCGCAGCAGACCAACCTCGACACCATCACCAACAACCTCGCCAACGTCAGCACCAACGGCTTCAAGCGCTCGCGCGCCGTTTTTGAAGACCTGCTGTACCAGAACGTGCGCCAGCCCGGCGCGCAGTCGTCCCAGCAGACGGCGCTGCCGTCCGGGATGCAGGTCGGTACCGGCGTGCGCGCGGTGGCCATCGAACGCATCCACACCCAGGGCAACCCCCAGCAGACCGGCAACGCCAAGGACCTGATGGTCAACGGCGCAGGCTTCTTCCAGGTGCTGCTGCCCGACGGTACCGCCGCCTACACGCGCGACGGCTCGTTCCAGACCGATTCCAACGGCCAGCTGGTGACGTCTTCCGGCTTCGTCATCCAGCCCGCCATCACGGTGCCGGCCAATGCCCAGTCGATCACCGTCGGCCGCGACGGCACCGTCTCCGTCACCTTGCCCGGTTCCACCGCGCCATCGCAGATCGGCACGCTGCAGCTGTCCACCTTCGTCAACCCGGCCGGGCTGGAGTCGAAGGGCGAAAACCTGTACGTGGAAACCGGCTCGTCGGGCAACCCCAACACCAACACCCCGGGCACCAATGGCGCCGGCGTGATCATGCAGGGCTATGTCGAGACCTCGAACGTCAACGTGGTCGAGGAGATGGTCAACATGATCCAGACCCAGCGCGCCTACGAGATCAACAGCAAGGCGATCACCACGTCCGACCAGATGCTGGCCAAGCTGGCGCAGTTGTAAGAAAGACCCCAGGCATGAAAACCGTTTATCTCCTTTCCGTTGCGGTGTTGGCCCTGGCGGGCTGCTCCACCACCCCCAGCTCGATCGTGCAGCATCCGACCACCGCGCGGCCGCTCTACAACGAGCCGGTCCAGGCCAACAATGGCGCGATCTACCAGGCCGCCACCTACCGGCCCATGTTCGAAGACCGCCGCGCGCGCCACATCGGCGACCTCCTGACCATCAACATCATCGAGAAGACCTCGGCGGTGAAAGCAGGCGCCAGCTCGGGCAACAAGTCCGGCTCGGCCAACTTCAGCGCGCCCGGCATCCTGAAGAGCACTTTCGGCGCCACCGTGGGCACCGATGCGGCCACCAAGTTCTCCGATTCGGACAACCAGAGCGCCAGCAACACCTTTTCCGGCACCATCGGCGTGACCGTCACCGAAGTGCTCTCGAACGGGAACCTGATCGTGGCCGGCGAAAAGCAGGTGGCCATGAACAAGGGCGTGGAATTCATCCGCTTCTCGGGCATGATCAATCCCGACACCATCGGGGCAGGGAACACCGTCTCGTCCACCCAGGTGGCCGACGCGCGCGTTGAGTACCGCACCAACAGCCAGATCGACCGCGCCGAGATGACGGCGATGGTGTCGCGCTTCTTTCAATCCCTGCTGCCGTTCTAAGGAAGGGATCACGATGAAGCCCATGCGTTCACTCTTCGCCGTCTTTGCAGTCGCCCTGGCAGCGGCCTTCGCCCTGCCGCAGGCCGCCCGGGCCGAGCGCCTGAAGGACCTCACCACCATCGCCGGCGTGCGCCAGAACCAGTTGTCCGGCTACGGCATCGTGGTGGGCCTGGACGGCAGCGGCGACCAGACCACCCAAACGCCCTTTACCGTGCAGTCGATCATGTCGATGCTGCAGGCGAAGGGCGTGAACCTCCCGCCCGGCACCAGCCTGCAGCTGAAGAACGTGGCGGCGGTGATGGTGACGGCCTCGCTGCCGGCGTTTGCCCAGCCGGGCCAGCCCATCGACGTGACCGTGTCCTCGATCGGTAACGCCAAGAGCCTGCGCGGCGGCACCTTGGTGATGACGCCGCTGCAGGGCGCGGACGGCCAGGTGTACGCGATGGCGCAGGGGAACGTGCTGGTGGGCGGCGTGGGTGCCTCCGCCGGCGGCGCCCAGCAGGTGGTCAACCATCTGGCGGTCGGCAAGATCTCCGGCGGCGCCACCGTCGAACGCGCGGTGGCCTCCAACCTGGGCCAGGACGGCAGCATCAACCTGGAACTGAACGACACCGATTTTGCCACCGCCAGCCGCGTGGTCGAGGCCATCAACGAGCACTTCGGCCCGGGCATCGCCACGGCCCTGAACGGCCGCGTGATCCGTGTGCGCTCGCCCTTGTCGTCGGACCAGCGCGTGGCCTTCATCGGCATCCTGGAAGACTTGCAGGTCAACCGCGCCAAGGTGGCGGCCAAGGTGATCATGAACGCCCGCACCGGTTCGGTGGTGATGAACCAGGCCGTGACGCTGGACGATTGCGCCATCTCGCACGGCAACCTGTCGGTGACGATTTCGTCGGACCAGCAGGTCAGCCAGCCGGCCCCGCTCTCGGGCGGCAAGACGGCCGTCACCCAGAACACCCAGATCGAAGTCAAGAAGGACCCGGGCAAGGTGTTGATGTTGAAGGGCGGCGCTTCGCTGGCCGAAGTGGTCAAGGCCATGAACGCCATCGGCGCCTCGCCCCAGGACCTGCTGTCGATCCTGCAGGCGCTGAAGGCGGCGGGGTCCCTGCACGCCGAACTGGAAATCATTTAAAGGCGCCGTCATGATCGCTCCCACCAGCACCGATCTCTCCAGCCGCCTGGCGGTCGACACCAAGGCCCTGGGCGACTTGAAGCAGTCGGCCAAGGCCGGCGGCTCGGACGCGCTGAAGGGCGCGGCGAACCAGTTCGAAGCCATGTTCATCAACATGATGATGAAGTCGATGCGCGACGCCACCCCGCAGGACGGCATGCTCGACAGCCAGGAGAGCAAGACCTTCACCTCCATGCTGGACCAGCAGATGAGCCAGAAGCTTGCCCAGCGCGGCATCGGCTTGGCGGACGTGCTGACCCGCCAGCTTTCGGCCCAGGCCGTGAACGCCCAGGCGCTGGCCATCGGCGGTGACCAGAACGTGCGCACCACGGCAGAGATGCCGGCCCCGCGCGCTGCATCCGAACTGATGTCCACGCCGGGCGCGCTGCTGGAGCCGTCGGCTGTGCCGGCCGGTGGACGCAACCAGTCGCCGCACGTGCGCTCGTTCCAGGACAAGCTGGCCGCGCATGCCAGCGAAGCCGAGCAGGCCACCGGCATTCCGGCCAAGTTCATGCTGGGCCAGGCCGCGCTGGAATCGGGCTGGGGCCGGCGCGAGATCAAGCACGCCGACGGCAGCACCAGCCACAACCTGTTCGGCATGAAGGCCGGCGCCGGCTGGAAGGGCCGCACCGTGGACGCCGTCACCACCGAGTACGTGAACGGCCGCCCGCATACCCGCGTCGAGAAGTTCCGCGCCTACGATTCGTATGCCGACAGCTTCAAGGACTACGCCCGCATGCTGAGCAAGAACCCGCGCTACGAAAAGGTGATCGCGGGCGCCAAGGATGCGGCCAGCTTCGCCCAGGGCTTGCAGCGCGCCGGCTACGCCACTGATCCGATGTACGCGGCCAAGCTGACCCGCATCATCAAGAACAACCTGGCGTAATTGGCAAGACCATCAAGTTTTCAGAAAACGTGCCGTAGACAGCTCTAACCACCGAAAGACTCGACATCATGGCAGGAAATCTACTCAGTATCGGCAAGAGCGGCCTGTTCGCCGCGCAGGTCGGCCTGTCCACGACCGGTCACAACATCGCCAACGCCAACGTGGCCGGCTACACCCGCCAGGTGGTGCAGCAGCAGTCCTCCCAGGCGCAGGACTACGGCTACGGCTTTGTCGGCAGCGGCACCCAGATCGCCGCCATCAAGCGCTATTCGGACACCTTCCTCAACGCCCAGGTGCGTACCGCCCAGGCGTCGACCAGTTCACTCAATTCCTTCCACGCCCAGATCAGCCAGGTGGACAACCTGTTGGCCGATACCACGTCCGGCCTGTCGCCGGCCCTGCAGGACTTCTTCAAGGGCGTGCAGGACGTGGCGTCCAACCCGGCCTCGGTGGCGTCGCGCCAGGCGCTGCTCTCCACCGGCGACTCGCTGGCCGCGCGCTTCCAGGGCCTCAATGGCCGCCTGCAGGAGATTCGCGAAGGCGTGAACAGCCAGATCACCTCCAGCGTCACCGAGATCAACTCGTACGCGCGCCAGATCGCCCAGCTGAACGACGAGATCGGCCACTTCGCCACCACCGACCAGCGCCAGCCGAACGACCTGCTGGACGCGCGCGACAAGCTGGTGGCGGAACTGAACAAGCAGATCAAGGCCACCGTGGTCCCCGGCACCAACAACAGCCTCACGGTTTCGGTCGGCAATGGCCAGCCGCTGGTGGTCGGCACCAAGCCTTTCGAGCTGGCCGTGACCACGTCGCCCACCGACACCAGCCGGGTGCAGGTGGGCTTCATCACCGGCGGCACCGTCACCGTCCTGGGCGACAATGCGCTCTCGGGCGGAGAGCTGGGCGGCCTGCTGGAGTTCCGCGCCACGGCGCTGGACCGCGTGCAGAATTCCCTCGGCCGCATCGCCGTCACCCTGGCGTCCACCTTCAATGCCCAGCACCGCCTGGGCCAGGACGAGGCGGGCGTGGCCGGCGGCGACTTCTTCGCCGAAGCCACTGCCTACGTCGGCCGCAACCGCAACAACAATGCGCTCAGCACCACCGAGATCACGGCCAGCGTGAGCGATCCATCCCAGCTCACGCAAAGCGACTACACCGTCACTTTCGACGGCTCGAACTACGTCGTCAAGCGCCAGTCGGACAACCAGGAAACCGTGATCAACCCGTTCCCGCAGACGGAAGCGC
>JBKHWY010000187.1:0-8423 GCA_046566285.1 Gammaproteobacteria bacterium
CCCGCGCCGACCCGGAAAATGAAGCGCTGGCCGAGGAAGCCTACTGGGACCGCTCGACGCTGGAACTGACCAACTACCAGATGCTCGACAGCACCGGCGGCAATGTGCTCTTGATCAGCGCCCTGGACGATATTCGCCACTGGCCGCAGCGCAAGACGCCGGAATACCGCGCCAAGAAAAAGCGCGCCCTGGACGTCCTGCTCAAGCGCATGTACGCGCACAAGCCGCAGCTGGAAGGCCATATCGTGTACTCGGAAGTCTCCAGCCCGCGCACCTACCAGCGCTACACCAACAATACCGGCGGCTCGGGCTACGGCGCGCGGGTCACGACCCACCAGTCGGGCCACAACTTCCAGTACCGCTTCCCGGTATCGAACATCAGCTTCATGAGCGCCTGGGTGGCCGGTTCCGGCTACGAAGCGGGGATCTGCTATGCAGCCATGAAGGCGCGCGGTTTCCGCCACGTGTATGCGGGCGTGATCCAGGCCGCGTAATTTTTAACGGTTTTATCTTTTCAAGTCGAGACAAGCATGGACAAGTCAACTCCCTGGGTACTGGTGACCGGCGGCACGCGCGGAATCGGCAAGGGCATCGTGCAGGTGCTGGCCGCCAGCGGCTACCGCGCCCTCTTCACCTACCGCAGCTCCAGCCAGGAAGCCGAACTGATCGAAGCGGATGCGGCGTCCAAGGGCCAGCTGGCGCGCGGCTACCGCTGCGACGGCGCCGATCCCGACAGCGTGCAAGCGCTGGTCGAGCGCCTGGTGGCCGAGCATGGCGCCCCCGCCGCGCTGGTCAACAACGCCGGCATCACCGCCGACACCCTGCTGGTGAACATGCCGCTGGCCTCCTGGGACGCGGTGATCGACGCCAACCTGAAATCGGTCTACCTGTTCAGCAAGGCCATCCTGCCCTCGATGATGGAAGCGCGCGAGGGCGTGATCCTCAACATGTCCTCGATCACGGCGATCAAGGGCAATGTCGGGCAGACCAACTACGGCGCCACCAAGGCCGGCATGATCGGCATGAGCCGCTCGCTGGCGCTGGAAGTCGGGCGCTTCAACATCCGCGTCAACTGCCTGCTGCCAGGGCTGGTCGACACCGAGATGATCGCCGCCATTCCCGACAAGGAGCGCGCTCAGATCCGCAAGTCCATCCCGCTCAAGCGCCTGTGCGGCGTCGATGAACTGGGCCGCGTGGTGCGCTTCCTGATTTCCGAGGACGCGTCCTATCTCACCGGCCAGACCATCAGCCTGGACGGCGGCCTGACGGCGTAGGCGCCGTGTCGTCCGCATCGTATCGAAAGGAACCATCATGACTTACGTCGTTACCAGCGGCTGCATCGGCTGCAAGCACACGGACTGCGTCATCGTCTGCCCCACCGACAGCTTCCACGAAGGGAGCAACTTCCTGGTGATTAATCCGGACGATTGCATCGACTGTGGCATCTGCGTGGGCGAGTGCCCCGTCAACGCCATCTACAGCGATGCCGACGTGCCGGCCTCGGAAACCCAGGCCATCGCCCTGAATGCCGAGCTGTCGCAGCGCTGGCCCAACATCATTGAACGGAAACCGGCCCTGCCGGACGCCGCCCGCTGGAAGGACGTGCCCGACAAGTACGCCCTGCTGGACATGCGTTAGAGGCCCCGCGGCAGGCCTCGCACACCTTCGCGCGGCACACGGTCCGTGCACGCGCAGTCACCTGGAGATACGACCATGCACAGTGAAAGCTCACGAAACATACTCTCGATGTTCAGCCTGATCGACGCCTGCGAATGGCCTCAGCTGGAGCAGCACTTCCACTCCGACATCGAGTACCGCCGTCCCGGCTACCCGCCGATCAACGGCATCGACGACCTGCTGGACTTCTACAAGAACCGGCGCATCATCAAGAGCGGCCAGCACGTGGTGGAGACGGTGTGCGAAGCCGACAGCGGACGCGCCGTCAGCGCCATGGGGTCGTTTGTCGGCACCGACCGCCAGGGCAAGGACTTGCGGGTGCGCTTCTGCGATGTCTACCACCTTGAAGACGGCAAGATCCGCCGCCGCGAGACCTTCTTCGACGCGCCGGCGGTCTGAACGACGGCGCCCTGCCACTCTGGCACTCTGGATTTATGATGAAAAAGAAGCTACTTGCACTCGTCGGCCTGCCGCTCCTATGCGGCGCCGGCGCCTATGGCGTTTACTGGGCCGGCACCCTGCGCCATTTGGAAACCACCGACAATGCCTACGTGAAGGCGGACAGTATCGTCATCAGTCCGAAGATCAGCGGCTACGTGGCCGAAGTGCCGGTCAGCGACAACCAGCCCGTCAGCGCAGGCCAGGTCCTGATGCGCATCGAGCCGAGCGACTACCAGGCCCGGGTCGAGCAGCAACTGGCCGCCCTGCAGTCGCGCAGCGCGTCGCTCCTCATCATCGACCGCCAGAAGGAATACCAGCGCTCGCAGATCGTCCAGGTGCAGGCCAGCCTGACCGCCGCGCTGGCCCAGCATGCCAAGGCCGTGCAGGACAACCTGCGCGACCAGCAGCTGGTCGAACAGGGCTTTGTCACGCGCGAGAAAACCACGGCCAGCCGCCTGGCCGTGGAAGTGGCCGCCGCCGGAGTGGCGCGCGCGCGCGCCGAACTGGCGGCGGCGCACGACCAGCTGGCCGTGTCGGATGCGCGCCTGGCGCAAATGCGCGCCGAACTGCAGGAAGGCGCAGCGGCCAGTAAGTCCGTGCAGCTGGAACTGGCCAATGCGATCCTGAAGGCGCCTGCCGCCGGCGTGATCGGCAACCGCACGGTCGAGATCGGGCAGTACGTGCGCGCCGGTACGCAACTCATGACCGTGGTCCCGGCCGACAAGATCTACGTGGTGGCCAACTTCAAGGAGACCCAGATGGGCGCCCTGCGCCAGGGCCAGCGCGCCAAAATCACCGTGGACGCCTATCCCGGCACCGAGCTCTCGGGCACCATCGACAGCATCGCCCCGGCCACCGGCTCGGAATTCAGCCTGCTGCCGCCCGAGAACGCGGTGGGCAACTTCACCAAGATCGTCCAGCGCGTGCCGGTCAAGATCCGCCTGGCGGAGGGCGCCAAGGCCCCGGTCCTGCGCCCCGGCATGTCGGTGTCGGTCGCCATCGACACCCGCAGCGCCGCGCCCCTGCAGACCGTGGCGGCACGCTGACATGGGCGCGCCGGCCTTGCGCGCAGGCGCACCCGCAGTCGCCCCCCGAGCCGCGCCCGAAGCGGCCCCGCAGGTCGCGGTGGCCAGCGCCGAGCACATGACCGAAGGCCAGAAAGTCATCGCCTTCATCATCATGACGATCGGGATGTTCATGGCCTCGCTGGACATCCAGATCGTCGCCAGCTCGATATCCGAGATCCAGGCGGGCCTGTCGGCCACGGCCGAGGAAATCTCGCTGATCCAGACCTCCTACCTGATCGCCGAAGTGATCATGATCCCGCTGTCCGGATGGCTGTCGCGCATGATGTCCACGCGCTGGCTGTTCACCCTCTCGGCCGGCGGCTTCACTCTCGCCAGCCTGGGCTGCGGCTTTGCCTGGAATATCGAATCGATGGTGGTGTTCCGCGTGCTGCAAGGCTTCATTGGCGGCGCCATGATTCCCACCGTGTTCGCCACCGGCTTCATCATGTTCAAGGGGAAGGCGCAGACCAAGATACCGGCCGTGCTGGGCCTGGTGGCCACCCTGGCGCCGGCCCTGGGCCCCACCATCGGCGGCCTGATTACCGAGACCATGTCGTGGCGCTGGCTCTTCCTGATCAATATCGTGCCCGGCGTGATGATCACGCTGGTGGTGCCGCGCATCGTCAAGATCGACCGGCCGGACTTCGACCTGGCGAAAAAATTCGACATCATGGGTGCGCTGTTTCTCGCCCTGTTCCTGGGCAGCCTGCAGTACGTGCTCGACGAAGGACCGCGCAAGGGCTGGTTCGACTCCGCCCTGATGGTGGCCCTGAGCGTGCTGGCCGCCTGCTCGGCCATCGCCTTCACGCTGCGCAGCCTCAGTTATGGCGAACCGGTGGTGGACCTGCGCGCCTTCAAGAAGCGCAACTTCACCATCGGCTGCGCGCTCAGCTTCATCGTCGGCATCGGCCTGTACGGCTCGATCTATCTCACCCCGGTATTCCTGGCCAATATCCGCGGCTACAGCGCCCTGCAGATCGGCACCACCGTGTTTGTCGTCGGCGTCTTCAACATCATCGCCACGCCCCTGACGGTGGCCATGCTCGGACGGGTCAACCGCAAGGTGCTGCTGGCCTTCGGGTTCGCCCTGTTTGGCCTCAGCTGCATTTTGTTTTCCGCCATCGACGCCAGCTGGGGCTCAGGCGAAATCTTCATCCCCCAGGCGCTGCGCGGCATGGCCACCCTGATCTGCCTGATTCCCGTGACCGGCCTGGCACTGGAATCCTTGACGGCCGAGGAAATCAAGGGCGGCAGCGGGATCTACAACCTGATGCGCAACCTGGGCGGCGCGGTCGGCCTGGCGCTGATCAATTCGGAACTGTTCTATGGCCGCTTCACCCTGCACTACAACGCGCTGGTGGAGCGCATCAACCGCGGCGGCGCCATCGCCACCGGCCAGCTGGAAGCGCTGGCGCAGCGCTTCGGCGATACCATGCTCGACCCCGACCAGGCCGCCCGCGCCGCCCTCAAGATGGTCGAGCGGCTGGCCACGCGCGAAGCCTTGACGATGAGCTTTGCCGACTGCTTCCTGATGATCACCGTGGCGTTCGTGCTGGCGCTGTTTTTGATTCCCATGACCCGCCCGTCGGTGCTGCCCGCCGATGGCGCGGCGGCGCTGGGCGAGGCGCACTAGGCTGGCGCCAGCGATGCGGACAAGTGCGCCGACAAGTGCGCCGACAAGTGCGCCGACAAGTGCCCATACGTCGCCGCGATGCGGCGCAGGTGGCGCGCTTCCGGGTGGGTGAGCAGCCACAGCTCGGTTTCGCACTCGTCCAGCGGCTCGGTCAGGCGCAGCACGTCGCTGCGGCGTTCGCCCAGGAACATGGGCACGATGCCGACGCCCATCCCCAGCGCGACCGATTCCAACACCGAGAGAATACTGCTGACCCGATAGCGCGGCAGCACGCGCGGAAAATGGCGCTTGCGCCAGATGACCGACGGATGGTCGGGCAGCGCATCGTCGGGTGAGATCCAGTCCACCTGGCCGGCCTCGACCTGGTCCCACGTGGGCGCGCCCTTGCGCCTGGCTGCATACAGCGCCACGCGAATCCCACCAAGCCGCTTGCCGATCAGGTGCTGAGGTGGGCGCTTGGTCGCACGCACGGCAATGTCGGCATCGCGCCGCGTCAGGCTTGCCAGTTCGTTACCCGTATGGAGTTCGAAACTGAGCAGAGGATGCGCGTCCGTCAGCGCGTGCAGGGCTGGGGCGACCAGGCCATGCAGGACGGTGTCGGTGGTGGTGATACGCACGCTCCCTGATACCTGGCCGGGTGTGACCTCGACCGCCGAGCGCGCCGCCTCGAGTGTCGCCTCGATCTGCTCGCCATGCGCTGCCAGCACCAGGGCCAGTTCGGTCGGCTGGTAACCCGCGCGGCTGCGCTCGAACAGCCGCTGACCCAGCTTGCGCTCCAGCCGCTGCAGGCTGCGGAATACCGTCGAACCATCCAGGCCGAGCCGTTCACCCGCCGCTGCCAGGGTCGTGCCCCGCACCAACGCCAGCACGATGTCGAGATCGCCCGCATCGAAACCTGACTGCGTTTTTGCAATGCGAGTTTGCATACCAGCCTATTTCCATTTCGTTTACGAAATCCTACAGTGTGGCTTCATTTTTCTCAACCATCCCTGAAAGGATCGCGATGGCCACCAGTCGCACTTCCGCCAAGCCCGTGCTCGTTTCGCACCAGCTGTGCCCTTATGTGCAGCGCGTAGCGATCGTCCTCGCCGAGAAAGGCGTCGATTTCGAACGACGTGACATCGACTTGTCCGCCAAACCGGACTGGTTCCTGGCGATTTCGCCGCTCGGCAAAACGCCAGTATTGCTGACGGGCGACCACGCCCTGTTCGAGTCGAGCGTGATCTGTGAGTATCTCGACGACACGCTCCTGCCGAAGCTGCATCCCGCCAACGCGCTGCAACGGGCGCGGCACCGTGCATGGATGGAATTCGGCTCGAATCTGCTGAATATGATCGGCGCCTTCTACCGCGCGCCCGACGCCCAGTCCTTGCAGCGCGAGGCGGACACGATGCACGCACGCTTCCGGCAGATCGAGGACGTACTGGGCGACGGTCCGTATTTCGACGGGCCGTTCAGCATGGTGGACGCCGTCTTTGGGCCGGTGTTCCGCTATTTCGACGTGTTCGACGACATCGGCGACTTCGGAATCATGCGCGGACTGACCAAGGTGCAGCGCTGGCGCCATGCGCTGGCACAGCGCGACTCGGTGAGCAATGCCGTCAATCCGCGCTATCCAGAGCAGCTGCGCGCCTTCCTGGTTCAGCGCGGGAGCGCCTTGGCAGCGTTGGTTCAGTGCGAGCCTTTGCAGTGCGAAGCTTTGCAGTACGAACCTTAACCCAGACCCGGCGCGTACGTGCCGATGCTCCAAACGTGGCCTTCGAGATCGCGACAGGTAAAGCCACGCCCGCCATGTTCTTCATCCTTCAGGTCGATGACGATGGCGGCCCCGCCGTCCACCGCCGCGCGATACACCACGTCGGCATCGGGCACGATCAGGTAGATGGTCTGGGTCTGGAAGCCGCCGATCTCGCCGGGCAGTTTCATCAGCTGGCCGTAGGCATTGTCAGTGCGCGACGCGGAACCGAGCATGATGATGCCGTTGCCGTTCGATAGCTCGGCATGGACCACGGTATTCTCCGGCCCCGGCACCACCAGCAGGGGCGTGAAGCCGAAGGCCTTGTCCAGCCAGGCGATGGCGGCATGGGCGTCGCGGTAACGCAGGCAGGGAATCACGGTGGGTCCTGGATAGGCGGCTGACATGGCATGCTCCTTTCATGACGATGACGATGACGATGACGATGACGATGGCGGTGAAACGCGATGGTGACCAGCGCCGATGGTATAGCAATTCGATCCACGGGCGTGGTTGACGCCCGCCCCCGGCATGGGTAACTTGTGGCTTTTCCAACCCAGCGGGAGCGCTCCATGTGCCGCAACATCCGAACCCTGTTCAATTTCGCTCCACCCGCCACCGATGACGAGGTGCGTGCGGCTGCGCTGCAGTTCGTGCGCAAGCTGAGTGGCTTCAACGCGCCCTCCAAGGCCAACGAGGCGGCATTCGACCGGGCGGTCGAGCAGGTCAGCGCCGTGGCGCGCGAACTGATCGACAGCCTGGTCACCACCGCCAGCCCGCGCGACCGCCAGATCGAGGCCCAGCGGGCCAAGGCGCGCAACGCGGTGCGCTTCGCACGCCACGAGCCTAGCCCATAAGGCAAGCGCTGCACCGCAAAGCATGGAAACGCTTCCAGAGACATCCGAATCCGTTTATGATTGCAGCGCCAACAATAACAGGAGATATGGATGTTTCGATACACGAGGCTGTTCGCTACCGCCAGCATGGCTGTCCTGATGAGCGCATGCGGAGGCAGCGGCGACAAGCCGTCCCCCGCACCTGCCCCAGCCCCCCCACCAGCCCCAGCACCCGCCCCTACCCAACGCCGACATCGACCGTGGTCTGGAGCGACGAATTCGACGGTAACGCGCTCGACGCCAGCAAGTGGTCGTACCAGCTGGGCAATGGCGCCACGGTCGGCAACCAGGGATGGGGCAACAACGAGCTCGAATACTATACGGACCGTCCCGAAAACGTGCGGGTCGAGGGAGGCAATCTCATCATCACCGCCCGCAAGGAACAGGTGCTCGGCACCGCCGCTGGCGGCAACGAAGGCCAGGCCTTCGGCTGGAGTTCCGGACGTATCCGCACCGCCGGCAAATTCAGCCGGACCTACGGCAAGATCGAGTTCCGCGCCAAGCTCCCCGTCGGCAAAGGCATCTGGCCGGCCGTGTGGATGCTCCCCGAGGACAAACCGGGCAATCCCTACGCCTCGTGGGCGGCCAACGGCGAGATCGACATCATGGAAGGCTGGGGCAGCAAACCGGCCAAGGTGGCCCAGACGCTTCACTATGGCGGGATGTGGCCGCACAACACCTACACCAGCAATGAAGCCACGCTCGCCAATGGCGGCACTGTCAATGAGTGGCACACCTATACGCTGGAATGGCGCTCGAACGAAATCAAATGGTCGATCGACGGCGTGGTGACCTCCACCCAAACCAAATGGTGGAGTTCCAACGTCAACCCGCCCGACAGCGACGACGACCTGAACGCCTGGCCGGCGCCCTTCGACAAGCCCTTCTATTTGCTGATCAACCTGGCCGTCGGCGGCAATTTCGACGGCAATCCGAATGCGACCACGCCGGACAAGGCCGAAATGATGATCGAC
>JBKHWY010000188.1:0-8401 GCA_046566285.1 Gammaproteobacteria bacterium
ATTGGAACGCGGCGACCGATGGCGACGCATGGCTGATCAATGGCCTGCTGGGCTCCAGCTGCGATGTGCAGACCCTGTATTTCCGCATCTTTGACGTGAACAACAACCCTGCGCCGGCCGGAACCAGGCTCGATACCGTCGATGCCGACAAGCTGGCGCCGCTGACGATTTCGCCGAACGTCGTGCCATCGACCGCCGATATCGGAGGCACCATCCATCGGGTGAATATCAAGCCCGATTCGGCGTGCGGCAAGGGCTCGTTCGCCATCAAGATGACGGTCCCGAGCGGCGCCGTGTTTGCAACCAAATCGTTCCGAAACTATTGATTTTGAAAAGCAGCAACATCTTTCTGGTAGGGCTGATGGGGGCGGGCAAGACCACCCTCGGGAGGATCCTTGCCAGGAAGCTGGGCATGCGCTTCATCGATTCGGATCACGAGATCGAGGCCCGCACCGGCGCCTCGATCCCGCTGATCTTCGAGATCGAGGGCGAAGCCAGTTTCAGGAAGCGTGAAGCGGACGTCATCCGCGACCTCACGGCCCAGGAGGGCCTGGTGCTGGCCACCGGTGGCGGCGCCGTACTCGACCCCGACAGCCGCGCGCTGCTTAAAGCGCGCGGCAACGTCATCTACCTGCGCGCCAGCGTCAGCAGCATCCTGGCCCGCACCGCGCACGACAAGAACCGGCCGCTGCTGCAAACGGCCGATCCGCGCAAGAAACTCGAAGAACTCACCCGTATCCGCGAGCCCCTGTACCGGGAAGTGGCGGACCTGGTGATCGATACCGGGCGTCCTAACGTACAATCGATGGTTCAGACAATCCTGGCGCAGCTGGCCGCGCTGGAGAATTCCCGCGCGCGTGCCGCGCGCAGCCTTGAACCTTCCCGACCATCGATGACCGAACAAAACAACCTGAACGCCACCATCCTCAACGTCGACCTCGGCGAACGCAGCTATCCGATCACCATCGGCGCGGGCCTCCTGGCCGATGCCGGCCTGATCGACCGCCATGTGGCGGGCAAGCGCGTGGCCATCGTCACCAACACCACCATCGCCCCGTTGTACCTGGAACAGGTCGCCGCGCCGCTGCGCGAAGCGGGCCGCGAGGTGCTGCCGATCATCCTGCAGGACGGCGAGGAATTCAAGAACTGGGAAAGCCTGATGCAGGTGTTCGACGCCCTGCTGGCCAATAAATGCGACCGCAAGACCACCCTGGTGGCGCTGGGCGGCGGCGTGATCGGCGACCTGACCGGGTATGCCGCCGCCAGCTACATGCGCGGGGTGCCGTTCGTGCAGATTCCCACCACCCTGCTGTCGCAGGTCGATTCCTCGGTGGGCGGCAAGACCGGCATCAACCACCCGCTGGGCAAGAACATGATCGGCGCGTTCTACCAGCCGCAAGCCGTGGTGGCCGATACCGCCACGCTCGACACCCTGCCGGCGCGCGAACTGTCCGCGGGCCTGGCCGAAGTGATCAAGCATGGCGCCATCATCGACGCCGCGTTTTTCGAGTGGATCGAACAGAACATCGACAAGCTGGTGGCGCGCGATCCGGCCGCGCTTGCGCATGCCATCGCGCGCTCCTGCGAAATCAAGGCCGACGTGGTGCGCCAGGACGAGCGCGAAGGCGGCCTGCGCGCCATCCTCAATTTCGGCCACACCTTCGGGCACGCCATCGAGGCGGGCCTGGGCTACGGCGAATGGCTGCACGGCGAAGCGGTCGGCTGCGGCATGGTGATGGCGGCCGACCTGTCGCATCGCTGCGGCTTCATCGACGCGGCCACGGTGGAGCGCATCCGCGCCCTGGTGGCGGCGGCTGGCCTGCCGGTGCGCGCGCCCGACCTGGGCGTGGCGCGCTGGATCGAGCTGATGGCCGTCGACAAGAAGAACGAAGGCGGGGACATCAAGTTCATCCTCATCAAACCGCTGGGCGCGCCCAGCATCACCACGGTACCGAAAGAGCAGCTGCTGGCCACGCTGGCCGCCTGCGCAGGCTGACGGCCGGAGGCTGACCATGACGCCTGAAGACCACCTCGCCCCCTACGCCGCGAAGTCGGACGCGGGCAGGGGCCGGCGCTATCCCGAGCCCGGCCACGCCTCGCGCAGCCAGTTCCAGCGCGACCGCGACCGCATCATCCATTCGTCGGCCTTCCGCCGCCTCGAGTACAAGACCCAGGTGTTCCTGAACCACGAAGGCGACATGTTCAGGACACGCCTGACGCACAGCCTGGAAGTGGCGCAGATCGGCCGCTCGATCGCGCGCATGCTGCGCCTGAACGAGGACCTGGTCGAAGCGCTGGCGCTGGCGCACGACCTGGGCCACACACCCTTCGGCCACGTGGGCCAGGACGTGCTCAACGAGTGCATGAAGGACTACGGCGGTTTCGAGCACAACCTGCAAAGCCTGCGGGTGGTGGACACGCTCGAGCAGCACTACGGCGCATTCGATGGCCTGAACCTGATGTTCGATACGCGCGAAGGGATCCTCAAGCATTGCTCGCTGGCGCATGCGAAGGAACTGGGGCCGGTGGCGCAGCGCTTCATCGACCGCACCCAGCCCACGCTGGAAGCGCAGCTGACCAACCTGGCCGACGAAATCGCCTACAACAGCCATGACATCGACGACGGCCTGCGCTCGGGCCTGATCACCATCGCGCAGCTGGAACAAGTGGACTTTTTCGCGCGCCGCTGGCGCGATGTGCAGGCCGCGTTTCCGGGCCTGTCCGGCCGGCGCGCCATCTACGAAACCCTGCGGCGCCTGATCACGGTGCTGGCGGACGACCTGATCGCCACCTCCAGCGCGCTGCTGGCCGATGCCGCACCCGCCGACGTGGAAGCGGTGCGCGCCGGCGGGCCCCTGATCCGCTTCTCGGACCAGATGCGCAAGGATGCCACGGAACTCAAGCGCTTCCTGCGCCAGAACCTGTATCGCCACTACCAGGTCAACCGCATGCGCGTGAAAGCCAGCCGCATCGTGCGCGAACTGTACGAGGCCTTCATGGCCGAACCTGCGCTGCTGCCGCCGGACTACCAGGACAAGTCGGGCGAAGTGGCGAAGCAGGCGCGCAAGATCGCCGACTACATTGCCGGGATGACGGACCGCTATGCGATCCGCGAGCACCGGCGCATCTTCTCGCTCGAAGAGCTATAGGAAGGTAGGGTCAGGAGAACAGCGAGGGCGCCGCCAGCTCGGAAAGCAGTTTCTTGATGGGGGCCGGTAGCGGGGCCGTGGCGACGTCGGCCAGCTTCCACCACTGGTAACGTTCGTCCACCGGCAGACGCGCCGCCAGGCCCACCTGGAACGGCAGGATGTGCAGCTTGTAGTGCGTGAACACGTGCACCAGCGGGCGCAAGGCCCGGACCTCGTCGACCGCGCCGAAACGCTCGGCGGCCGCGTTCACCGCCGCCTCATCCACGGGGCCGCAGGGGCCATGGCCGGCCACTTCCGGCAGCGACAGCAGCCCTCCCCAGATGCCGCTGTCCGGGCGCTGCTCCAGCAGCACTGCGCCGCCGTCGAGCACCACCAGCATGCTGGCCTGCTTTTCCGGCGTGGCCTTCTTCGGCTTAGGCACCGGCAGCTCGCTTGTGCGTCCCTGGGCATGGGCCACGCAGCGATGCTGCAAAGGGCAGCGCGGGCAATCGGGGCTGGAGCGGGTGCACAGCGTCGCGCCCAGGTCCATCAAGCCTTGCGTGTAGGCTTCGATGCCGTCTTCCGGCAGCAGCGCATCGGCGCGCCGCCACAGCGCATCCTCGACCGGTTTCAGGCCAGGGTAGGCGTTCACCCCGAACACGCGCGCGAACACGCGCTTGACGTTGCCGTCCATGATGGCGGCGCGCACGCCGCCGGAGAAGGCCGCGATCGCGGCGGCGGTGGAGCGGCCGATGCCGGGCAAGTCCGCCAGCAGGGCCGGGTCGGTGGGGAACACCCCGCCGTAGTCCGCCACCACGCGCTTGGCGCAGGCGTGCAGGTTGCGCGCCCGGGTGTAGTATCCCAGCCCGCTCCATTGCGCCATCACGGCCTCGCTGGGCGCGGCGGCCAGGTCCTGCAGGGTAGGGAAGCGCTCGAGAAAGCGCGCGTAATAGTCCAGTACCGCGGCGACCTGGGTCTGCTGCAGCATGATTTCCGACAGCCAGATGCGGTAGGCATCGCGCGTGTTCTGCCACGGCAGCGCGTGGCGGCCGTGCTGGCGCTGCCAGGCGATGACGTCGGCCGAAAAACCGGGATCGGCCAGCGGTTCGGACGCGCTCAGGTCTTCGGTCAGGCGCTTCACGCGGCCAGGCGCACCGGTTCGGTGTCCAGCGCGCGGGTGACGCCGCCGGACAGTTCGCGCAGGCGCTCCTTGACCTTCTCCAGGTCGCCCTGCACCGCTTCCAGGTGCGAGATCTTCTCTTCCAGGCTGTCGGTGGCTTCGTGGATGCGTTCGATCGAGGCCAGGCGCTGCTTCAGCTGGTCCTTGTGGGCGCGGATCTGCGCTTCCAGCGGCGACATGATCACCTTTAGCCAGGCTTCCACGTCGGCGTTGGCGGCGCGGTAGCTGCGCCGCACGCGCGAGGCGATCGAATCGAAGAAGCGCTCCAGGATGGACATCCGGCTGCTCATCAGGAGCGTGGCGGTGCCGAACTGCTTCTGGTAGACCTCTTCGATGGAGTCGATCTCGTTGCGATAGCGCTCCAAGGACAGGCGCATCGGCTGGCCCAGGGCCAGGCCATGCTCGGTGGCGAACTTCTTGTACATCGTGTCCATCATGTCGCTGATCTCGACGATCTTGGCGCTGGACTGGTCGATGTTGGCGCGCGCCAGATCGAAGAATTCCTTGATGGGCGTGCGCATGCTGGTGACGAAGCGGCACGCCTTCATGGCGTCGCGCACGTCGTCGATGGTGCGCTGGACCACGGCCATGCCGAGCGTCGTGTACAACTCGGTGGACAGCTTGGCAAACACCGAGCGCGTACCCTGCAGCTTGAAGAGACTCGCGTCGAATTCCTTCTTCTCGACGTCGATGCGGCGCATCATGTGGGTGATGACGGTCTTGTTCTTGCCGCGCAGGCTTTTCAGTTCATGCAGCTGCTCGACGATGTCGCGTAGACGCGTGCCGATGGCGCTCTGCTGCAGGCCGACCAGCGCGCCCATGTCGTCGGCCAGCTGCTTGCGGATGATGTCCTGCTTGGCCGGAATCAGTTCGTTGAACAGGGCCGCTTCAAGCGCGCCCAGGCGGCTCTTTTCCAGCAGCGGCATGTCGCCGTTGATCTTGGCCACCAGCGCCTTTTGCGCCGACACCGGGAACACCTGGGTGGTGGAGAGCGCCAGCATCTGCGCCACCGAGGCTTGCTGGCGCACGATCTCCGCTTCGTTCTCGGCTTCGCTTTTCAGCTCGTCCCACATGGCGTCGATCTTGTTGAGCACTGCGATGCGCCCGCTGCCCGCGCCGATGTGGTTGCGCCACACTTCGATGTCGCTCTTGGTCACGCCCGTCTCGGCGGCCAGGATGAACAGCACTGCGTGCGCGCTCGGGATCAGGTTCAGGGTCAGTTCCGGCTCGGTGCCGATCGCGTTCAGGCCCGGGGTGTCGAGGATCACCAGGCCCTGTTTCAGCAGCGGGTGCGGGAAGTTGATGATCGCGTGACGCCACATGGAGATCTCCACGCGGCCTTCGGCGTCCACCGTGTTGGCCACGTCCGGATCGTTGTCGTCGTACAGGCCGTAGCTGCGCGCTTCGTCCAGGCTGGCCAGGCGCGTCTTGCTGACCTGCTTGAAGGCTTCGTGCATCTGCTCGCCCGCTTCCAGGTTCAGCTGCAGCACCGTCCAGGCGTTCGGATCGTCGCGGTAGTCGCTGGTGGACATATTGCTCGCGCGCGTTTCGATCGGCAGCAGGCGGATCGAGGGCGGATACTTGGGGTCGTACATCAGCTCCGTCGGGCACATGGTGGTGCGCCCGGCGGCCGAGGGCAGGATGCGCTGGCCGTAGTCGGCGAAGAAGATCGCATTGATCAATTCCGATTTGCCGCGCGAGAATTCGGCCACGAACGCCACTGACAATTTGTCATCGGCCAGACGGCTGAGCGCGCGCGCAATGCGCTGCTCGGTCACCGCGTCGGTCAGTTCGGCCGCGTTGACCCACATCTGATAAGCTTCCAGCGCGCGCACGACGCCCTGGCGCCACTCGCTGTACTGTTCGAAATCGTGCACCATTCTGCTCACGTTGCCCTCGTCATTTCTGACAATTTACACAATAAAAAGTCGAGCGCTGCCCCTGCTTGATTTGACGAACCGGGCTGCCACAGTTGCGGCAAGGCACTCCAGCACGATCATAGACGAAATATGACTGCTGGAAATAGCCTGAGTTACCGTTAACCGACAGAAAGTCGCGTAAAGTGCTGCCTCCTGCAACAATCGCTTCCGCCAATATTGTGCGGATGGCATGGGCAAGCTTGTCATAGCGTTCACGCCCGATGCGTCCGGCCGGCGTCTTGGGGTTGATCCCGGCCCGGAACAGGCTCTCGCAGGCGTAGATGTTGCCCACCCCGACCACGATGTCGCCGCCCAGCAGCACCTGCTTGATGGGCGCGGATTTGCCGCGCGTGGCCCGGTAGAGCAGGGCGCCATCGAAGCCTTCCTCGAGCGGCTCCACGCCCAGCGCGCGCAGCAGCACGTGCTGGTCCAGCGGACCGTCCTCGTTGGCATGCCACAGCACCGCGCCGAAGCGGCGCGGATCGTTCAGGCGCAGCGCCTGCGGTCCATCCTCGCCCTCGACCACCAGGTCGATGTGATCGTGTTTTTTCGCCTGCGTGGCGGCCGGCAGCACGCGCAGATGGCCCGACATGCCCAGGTGGATAATCAAGGTGCCATGCGCAAAGCCGATCAGCAGGTATTTGCCGCGCCGCCCCGTGTGGGTGATGCGCTGGCCCTGCAGCAGGCTTGCCAGTTCGGGCGGGAAGGGCCAGCGCAGGCCGTCGCGGCGCAGCAGCACGCGTTCGACCACCCGCCCTTCGAGATGCGGGGCCACGCCGCGCCGGGTGACTTCCACCTCCGGTAGTTCAGGCATATTGGCTCCGCTGCAAAAATTGACCGAAGCACGCAGATGGGTGCTTCGGCGTAGAATCGCAACTCATTGCTGTCATTCTGGAATTGCCTTGAAAAACGCTTTCGTCATTGTAACCCTCTCGGGCCTGCTGGCCGCGTGCGCATCCGCGCCGACACCGGAGGCCGCGCCCGCCGTGGCGCTGGGTGCGCAGGGTAGTGAGGAAGCCGACATCGCCCAGGCGCCGCAGGTCGAGCCGGACGAGAAGCTGCCCAACGTGGCGCTCACGGGCGACCTGCTCTACAAGCTGCTGAAGGCGGAACTGGAGGTCAAGGAAGGCCAGTGGCAGGGGCCGTATGTGACCCTGCTGGCCGCCGCCCAGCAGACCCGCGACCCGCGCCTGGCGCGCCGCGCACTGGAAGTGGCGCTGGGCGCGCGCCAGAACCAGCAGGCCCTGGCGGCGGCCACCCTGTGGCGCGAGCTGGCCCCGGAGTCGGACGAGGCGGCGCAGTACTACCTGAGCTTCATGGTGATGGCCGACCAGCTGGGTGAAGCCGAGAAGCTGTTCCGCCAGCGCCTGCAGGACGCCACGCCGGCCACCCGGCCGCTGGTGATGTTCCAGATGCAGCAGCACCTGGCGCGCGCCAAGGACCGGGGCGCGGCGGCAGCCGTGCTGGCCCGGCTGCTGGAACCGTATGCGGGCACGGTGGAAGCGCACATCGTGCTGGCCCAGGATGCCTTCCTGCGCGGGCTGGGCGACGTGGCCCAGCGCGAAGCGCGCGCGGCGCTGGCCGTCAAGCCGGACTCGGAACTGGCCATGCTGACCCTGGCCCAGGTGACGCCCGACCAGAAGCAGGTGGCTGGCGCCATGCAGGATTTCCTGGCCCGCTATCCGCAGGCGCATGAAGTGCGCGCCGCGCACGCGCGCCTCCTGGTGGGCCAGAAGCAGTTTGCCGACGCGCGCCGCGAGTTCGAGCGCATTCTCAAAGAGTCGCCCGACAACCTGGGCACGCTGTATGCGCTGGGCATCGTCTCGATGCAGCTGGACGATCCGCGCGCGGCCGAACAGTATTTCATCCGCTTCATCCATGTGCTGGAGACCAAGCCGGACGAGGAGCGCGATCCGGGCAAGGTGCTGATGATCCTTTCCCAGCTGGCCGAGGAACGCGGCGACCTGGCCAGTGCGCGCGCATGGCTGGAGAAGGTCGAGGACGGCGACGAGCCGGCCGCCTACTTCAGTGCCCAGCTCAAGCGCGCGCAGCTGATGGCCAAGGGCGGCGACGTCGATGGCGCGCGTACCTTCCTGGCGGCGTTAAAGCCCGCCGAGCCTTCATCGCAAGCCCAGCTGGTGCTGACCGAAGGGCAGCTGCTGCGCGATGCCGGC